>NZ_JAVJSQ010000023.1 GCF_040219335.1 Gimesia sp.
ACGAATCGGTCTTTAAGACCAGGGGCAGACACGATCTGACACTCGCCACCAATGCTTCCCGCCTTTAAAGGCGGGAAGCATTGGCTTTATCTGCCTATCAAATCAAAGAACTGCAGACAGTCAAGAGTAGATACAAGGGGCTGGCCTGTGTGCCTGCCCGCCTGGCGGTGATCTAAGCGTGTCAACTTCCGAGGAATCACATTGTGGCCGAGGGACTGCTGTTCCTTTTGTTCTCAGCACTCCAACAACAGAAAAGCCAACTTAGCCGCAGTGCGTTAACCCCGGTTGAAACAACTTTGGTCTGGAGCATTCGAATTAAGAAACACTGCTTGGAACCGTACCGCTCAGAAAATAACAGACAGACCACTCACACCGTCCGTCACCAGCGAATTATAAGCAACGGCACTCAGAACCACGCAGATGAAAAGAATGCAGTAGTGAAGATAAGCAGTGTGCAAAGACAACCGATTACTGAATCAATGGGTAAGCCCGAATGTAATTCGGGCCGAGCGCAGCGAGCAGGAAACAGTCAGTTCAAACCTTCGATTCAGCAACCGCGATCCCACCACAAATCAGCATCGAACCAGATCACCTGTTTCGTGTGTTTCGTGTCTTTCGCGGTAGCAAATCCGCAATCAATCCCGCACCAGCGACCACTGCTGATCCAGAATCTTCGGCGACACCTTCAGCGCCGTCCCCAGTTTCTGGGCGAACAGCGACACGCGGAATTCTTCCAGCAGCCAGCGGAACTTGATCAGTTGCGGATCAATAATCTCCCGCTCATGATGCTGTCGAGCCCGCTGGGCGTACATTTCAATGTACCGCGAAATGCTGCGAATATTCGCGATGTCCCGCTGCAGTCCGCTCCCCCCGAGTTTACTCAGCCGCATTTCAATACCCTGCAGATAACGGGGAATCTGTTGCAGCCAAGGGTAGGGCGTATTCACCAGGAAGCGGGCGTTGATCAGGGCATTCAACTGCGCCCGCATGTCGGCCAGCGGTTCATTCCAGGCGGGAACCTTGGTCTTATCCAGCGTGATCTTGATTTTGTGATACTGCTCAAACAGTGTCGGCAACAGTGCCGCCAGATCCTGTGCGGCAACCGGAATCTGGTTCCGCCATTCCTTGATCAACTGACGATACTCGGCCTCGGACCGCGGCTGTCGTTCTTTCTGTCCGCACAGCACCCGCTCCGCCAGCAGCTCGACCAGTTGCTCCCGCAGATTGATCCCGCCGATCCCCGCGGCATACAGTGAGATCCGTTCCAGGCCCGGGATGTTTTCCACCTGTGATTTCAATCGTCGATGTTCGGCCAGCACAAACAGCCGCCGCAATCCGAACCGCGTCTCATAGGCGGCCCGCTCCGGCGCATCCCGCAGGCAGAGCATCACCGACTTCCCTTCATCCACCAGACTTGGAAATCCGGTGAGCGACAGATTATCGTGATCGATCTGCACCTCGGCTGGAAAATCGCCGAACGACCAGTCGGTCAACCCGCTCTGGCTCCAGTGGTCATCTGAGAGTGCCGAGAAACTGCTGGCCGCTTTCGAACCGTATTCCTGTCGCAACTGCGTCAGGTTCCGGTTGACGGCGATCGCATCGCCCCCCTGGTCCAGCACGCGGATATTCATCTGCAGATGTTGGGGCAGCCGTTCGGTTTCAAACATCTCTTTCGTGATCCGCTCTCCCGAAATCTGGGACAGCAGCGTCGCGACTTTCTCTTCAAACGAACCCTTGCCGAACTCCAGCTGCTTCACGACCTGCTTCGCCGTCTCCGGTGCCGGCACCAGCATCCGCCGGACCGACTTGGGCAGCGCCTTGATCATCGCCGCCACCTTTTCTTCCAGCAGCCCCGGAACCAGCCAGCCCAGTCGCTGCGGGGAAAGCTGATTGAGACTCTCCTGCGGAATCGAAATGGTCACACCGTCTTCCGCGGCTCCCGGCTCCAGGTGATACTCCAGCGGAAACTGCATCTTCCCCATCTTGAGTGCGTTCGGGAATTCGGTCTCGTCGACCTCCTCCGCCTGTGCGTCGAAGAAGTCCTCCAGCCGCATGTTGAGCAGTGTCGGCGTCTTGCGTTTGGCGACCTTCCACCACTTCTTCAGGCTTACGCCGTCATAGACGTCTTCCGGAATCCGAGCATCGTAAAACGCGAACAGCTGCTCCTGCGAAGGGATCAGGTCGTATCGCCGCGACTTTGCCTGCTGCTGTTCCAGGTCGCTCATAAACTTCTGATTGTGCGCCAGGAAGTCGACGTTGAGCGTAATATCTCCCTCGACCAGACCATACTGCAGCATCAGGGTTCGTGACTGTTCGGGATCGATCTTGCCGTAATGCACCGCACGTCCCGGCACGATGGTCAGACCAAACAGCGTCACTTTTTCCGTGGCCATCGCGGACGCCGCATCCCCGTTCCAGCGGGGATCGCTCCAGGTCTTTTTCACCAGGTGCGGTGCCGCGGGCTCAATCCAGTTTGGCGAAATCTTCGCAACCGTGCGGGCATACCGCTTACTCGTTTCGATCAGCTCCGCCGAGATGACCCACTTCGGCTTCTTCTCAAAAATCCCCGACCCGGGCCAGAGGAAATACTTCTGCCCGCCGGAGCCCGTGTACTCGTGCGTGTCCGACCGCATGGCAATGTTCGACAACAGGCCCGGCAGCAGGGCCCGGTGAATCGCCGCCGAGTCGTCTTTCCGCGGATGCGGTTTGAGCCCCGTCTCTTCGACCAGTTGACGCAGCTGCCGAAAGATGTCCGCCCATTCCCGCAGCCGATTGTACGACAGGAAATTCTGCACACAGGCTCGCCGCAACCGGCTCTGCGACAGATCCTCTTTGAGCTTGTGATAAAAGTCCCACAGCTTGAGGAAGCTCAGAAAGTCCGAATCGGGATCGCGAAACTGTTCCTGGGCTTCGTCGGCCGCCTGTTGTTTATCGATCGGCCGCTCGCGTGGATCCTGCAGTTCCAGGGCCGACGCAATCACCAGAATCTCATGCAGACAGTTTTCATCATGAGCCGCCAGAATCATTCGCGCAATTCGCGGGTCGACCGGCAGTCGACTGATCTGCCGTCCGATGTCGGTCAGCCGGTTCTGTTCGTCTATCGCCCCCAGTTCAAACAGCGTGTTGTAACCGTCGCGAATCGCCGCCGGCTTCGGAGGATCGATAAACGGAAAGTCTTCAATCGCTCCCAGCTTCATATTCAGTGTCTGCAGAATGACGGAAGCCAGGTTGGTCCGTTGAATTTCCGGAGACGTGAATTCATCGCGGCTGTTGAAGTCCGCTTCGCTGTAAAGCCGGATACAGATCCCCGGCGCGACACGACCACAACGACCGGCCCGCTGATTGGCAGACGCCTGCGACACCGCTTCGATTGGCAGCCTTTGCACCTGCGACCGACTCGAATACCGGCTGATGCGGGCCAGCCCCGTATCAACCACGTAGCGAATGCCCGGCACTGTGATCGACGATTCGGCCACGTTCGTCGCAATCACAATCCGGCGATACGTTGACGGGCGAAAGACCTTGTTCTGTTCCGCCGTCGAGAGTCGCCCGTAGAGGGGCACAATCTCCGTCTGTCTTCCGCCGTCATCACCGATGATCGAGCGACCTCGCAACAGCTTCGCCGTCTCGCGGATATCCCACTCGGTCGCCACAAAGATCAGGATGTCGCCGTCATCAATCGCCGCCAGTTCATTCACCGCGTCCGCCAGCTGCGACTGTTCGTCGCGGTTACTGTTTTTCCCTTTGCCCTGTCCCTTATCGTCCGACTCCGCATCAAAGGGCCGATAGCGAATCTCCACCGGATACGTTCGCCCCGAGACATTCAGAATCGGCGCTGGCCCTGTGCTTGATGCAAAGTGCTCGCTGAAACGTTCGGCGTCGATGGTGGCCGATGTGATGATCACCCGCAGATCAGGCCGCTGCGCGAGCAGGCGTTTGAGGTAGCCCAGAAGAAAGTCGATATTCAGCGAGCGTTCGTGTGCTTCGTCGACGATGATCGTGTCGTACTGATTCAGAAAACGGTCGTTCTGCGTTTCGGCCAGCAGAATCCCGTCGGTCATCAGCTTAATGTAAGTGTTCGGGTTCGTCGTGTCGGTGAAGCGGATTTTAAAACCGCAGGCGGTTCCCTGTTCCCGTCCCAGCTCTTCAGAGATGCGGGCCGCCACCGAACGGGCGGCAATTCGTCGTGGCTGGGTGTGACCGATAATGCCATTGATTCCCCGTCCCATCGACAGCAGCAGCTTGGGTAACTGCGTCGATTTCCCCGAGCCGGTCTCCCCGCAGATAATCACCACCTGGTTGTCGGCGATCGTCTGTTTGATGTGATCCAGTTCGTCATGGATCGGCAGACTGCCGTCAAACTTGATCTCGGGTCGCAGCTTGAGCCGCTCCTCCCTTCGGGCCAGCGACTTCTTGAGTTCTTCCTGCAGCCGCTGCAGATTCCTGTCGAACGGCTTTTTGTTCTTCTTCGCCTGCCGGATCGACCGCAGCCGTTGTGAAAACCGAAACTGATCTACAACCATCGCCTGCGAGATCAGCCCGGGCAGCTCTTTCAGCGCAGCATTCAGATCTTCACTGGCAGCACCAGCGTCAGCAGCAGTTGAATTTGAATCACCACGGGACATCACACATCAACAGACAAAACAGGGAAACGCACAATAGTAAGCAGAAGGACCCGCATTATGCAGCGAAAGTTCGGCAGCGCGAAGGGTTTCCACCGGGAATTGTAGGAATCCGTGGGGAACGGTGATGTTTTAGAACCACGAAATGCACAAAAAACACGAAAAGCCAGTGACAGGAAACAGCTCAGAGGGTGGTCTCGGATACAATCTGAGATTGTCGCAGGCAACGGGAGGTCGCAGAGAAATTAAACGAAATCGATTCATCAATCCTCACCAGCACCAGCTGTAGGGGCCACCCTGTGTGGTGGCCCGCCGGGAGAGAAGCAAAGCTGCTTCCTCTCTGAATGGAGCCAGATTACAATATTCAAATGTTCTCGATTCGTATCGACTCACAAGCGCAAAGGTCAGCTACATGGCACTCAGCGAACTGTTAAAAATTGTCACACCCCCGGACAAGCCAAAAGAAGTGCCTGCGAAACCGAACTGGGCCGCCGTCGAAAAGAAGCTCGGCCTGCAACTGCCCGATGATTACAAACGCTACGTCGCGAAGTTCGGCAGTGGTGTCCTGGGTGATTTCGTACACGTTTATAATCCCTTTTCCCGAGACGAATATACGTGTTTGCAGAAACGGGTTGAGAAAGTATGTGGGATGCAAAGACACTTTCGGGAGACTGAGGATCATCCTGTTCCCTATGACATCTACCCTGAGTCACCAGGTTTGTTACCTTGGGGACAGGATGACAATGGAAATTACCTCTTCTGGTTAACCCGCGGCGCCCGCAACAAGTGGCCGGTTGTGGTCTGTGCCGGTCGCGACAATCGTTGTCAACTCTTCGAAATGGGCATGACCGCCTTCCTGGGCCGCACCTTTACCGGCGAAGTCAAATGCAAAATCTGGCCGAAACCATTCGCGGTAAAGTCACGCCGCGGCAAGTTTGAAGCATATTGAAGTGTCTCTTCAGCCCCATACATTCCATCAATTTCAAAGCAATCCTAACATATCCAGCACGTGCCCTTCTGAATACCTGCCTGTAACTTCTTCCTTGCAATAGACCGATTTCACATATACCATATCACTGATGCAAGGTTGCTGAGAGTCCCACCTGATTTTCCTGCCTTCTAAGCTTCAATGTTGCTGTCGTAATGTTTCTCGCCCGTATTACTCCATTTAAAGTGGAACAGCGCTATGAGTCTATCTGCACCCACCGTCCGCAAACGCGGCTTCACCCTGATCGAACTGCTGGTGGTGATTGCCATCATCGCGATTCTGATTGCCCTCTTACTGCCCGCCGTCCAGCAGGCACGCGAAGCGGCCCGTCGCAGTCAGTGTAAAAACAATCTCAAGCAGATTGGCCTCGCGCTGCACAACTACAACGAAACACACCGCGTCTTCCCACCCGGATTCATTAACGATCACGGCTGGTTGTGCAACCTGTTTATCCTCCCTTTCATGGATCAGGCTCCGCTCTACAATAAAATCAGCCCCAACAGGCCCATGGATCTGACCAACACCACCGTACTCGCCGATGTGCGTACGGTTCTGCCCGCCTACCTCTGCCCGTCCAGTGCCGATCCCAACCCGGCTCAGAACGCAGACAACAGAGTGAGTGGCGTGGCCATCGGTCTGTCCAACTACCTCGGCTTCAATGGCAACGGTGACTATCGTTGTAACTCCTCCGCGAAGCCGAACGGTATGTTCTATCACAACAGTCAAACCCGGATCCGCGACATTACCGACGGTCTCTCCAACACGTTTGCCTTCACAGAAAGAACCACCGTGAACGACGCTGCCGGCACGAACCACATCGGTTCGATCTGGGCAGGAGTCACTCCCTGTGCTTCGACACCGAATAATTTCGAAAACATTCGTTACGGTCTGGTTCAGGCACGTGTCGGCTGGTCCATGATCAACGGCACCGGTTATCAGTTTGGTCCCAGCAGTCTGCATGAAGGCGGCGTGCATGTGCTCATGGCAGATGGCGCTGTTCGCTTCGCCAGCGAAAACATGGATGCTTCCAATAACCCAGGCACCATTTCTTCCGCAACCAGCACCTACTTCCGACTGGCCGTCATCAACGATGGTCAGGTCATCGGTGAATGGTAAGCCGAAGTAACTTTTGCTTCTGTGTGACATAAACAGAGCTCCCTGGTATTCAGACGCCAGGGAGCTCTTATCGTTTAACTTGTTTTGGAAACTGTTACAGGACAGTCTCAGTCCTCAACTCATTCCTTGTCCAGCTTAAAGGGGAAATCGTTTTCCCCGGGTTTGACTTCCACCGTCAGACTCGAGCTCTCATTGTACTTGGCAGGAATGACCTCTTTCACTTCGGTCGTGGTTCCATCCGGATTTTCGACGTAGCGTGCTGTCGAGATGCGAACCGTATGCTTGCCGATCTTGGCTCCCTTGGTCGTCGGGTTATAAGACAGTTCGAAGATCCCCTGGCTGTTTGTGATACCCGTCGAAGGACGCCCCGCTTCGGGAGCAAACGTCACGACCGCTCCCTCGATCGGTTCCCCTTCCATGACAACCAGTCCCTTTACCGATGCGGTATCAGGCTGATCCTCAGGTGTACCGGAACAACCTGCGAGTAGAGTACATACCGTAAAAACCAGTCCCGTGCAGCGTAACGATCGCGGAGATAAAAAGTACATTGTGTTCCTGTATCCAAAAGGGGCGCGCTTAAGAAACTTCAGCCGCGGCACAGACTCAAAACAATCTGTCCGCAGACTGCTGAAACAGGTTTCATTCTCAGGAATCGTCGCGCAAGTGTAAAGCCAGACGGAAATCTGTTTTCCCGGACGCAGGAAAGATCAGTTACCCGCTTTCTGCCGGGGAGCCTGCTTCACATGCTGATCGAGGAACTTCACGATGCGGTCGTTGGTCTCAGGAGTATTGAATTCCCGACCGCCGTGCCCGGCCCCCTCGACGACAATCAACTGCACGGGGACCTTCGCTTTTTTGAGCGCCGAGTCGAGTAACTGACTCTGATGCACGGGCACCAGCGGGTCTTTCGAGCCGTGAATGATCAGGAACGGCGGATCCTGTTTATCGATGTAAGTGATCGGGTTGGCCTGTGCGACTTTGTCTTTGTTCTCCAGCACCGGTCCGCCCAGCAGCAACGATTCCGGCGATCGGGGATCGTTGTGTTTGAAGCGGGCGTCGGGCAGAGCGTGGGCATCCATCTGCAGAAAATCAGTCGGTCCCCACATGTCGAGCACCGCCTGAACCTGGCTCGATTGATCCGCATGTTTGCCGACCGTCCCTTCCAACTGTTTGTCGCCCCCGCTGGTTCCCAACAGGGCAACCAGGTGACCACCGGCAGAAGAACCGCCTACGCCGATGCGGGTTGCGTCGTATCCGTACTCTTTCGCATGGGTTCTCAGCCAGCGGATGGCGGCTTTGCAGTCATGGATCTGCGCAGGGAATGTTGCCTCGCCGCTCAGGCGATAATTGATGCTCGCACAGGCATAACCGTTCTGCAGACCGAGGGGAACCAGAATCCCGCCCCGGCCTTTATCGCCACTTCGCCAGCCACCGCCGTGAATCCAGACGAGCAGGGGAGGCTGTTTGACGTCTTTCGGCAGATACAAATCAAGCAACAAAGGCTTCCCATCCACTTCCGCGTATTCCAGGTTCCGATGCACGTCCGCATGTTCGCGGACCCAGCGGGGTGCACCGCGGCGGGGTTGCTGGGCCAGAGCGGATTCGCTCAGGACGACGGTCAATGTAAGTAGAATCGCGATGAATGTCAGGCGGTCTCGGTGCATCTGGTTCTCCAGTGATTCATGGGACGTGAGTCCTGTCGCAGGCTCAAGTCAGTTCAGGTAGCGCAGTTCCCCATGAAACACGCTAGAGCTGCAACAGTTTCGCGTCAGCTGACGATTTAGAGTAGTCGTCCCGGCAATCTGAGATGCAGGTGTATTCGTAGTGTTTTTCTGTTTCTACTTAACAGTGGGGGCTATGCGTTATATGGGGTGTGTGTGGGGTAAGTGATCGCAAGCCGCGGTTTGCATACCTCACAAGCGGAGATGCATTAAGACAGTCAGAACGCAAATATCAATAAATAAACATGTTGCGATATGTGTGTTCGGTAAAAAACACCGTCAGAATGTCGGATTTTGAATAAATAAAGATTGAATTGTTAAAAAACGTTATTAATATCAGAGTAGATATCTTAATAATTCTTAATAAAGACAGCTGGAGTTCTTCCGGCTGATACGAATCACTTCCCCCGCTCAAGGGAATGTTGTCTCGTCGGCGATTTTAAAATCGTACTTATCTATTTTATTCTTCTACCCAACGCGAGAGAATTTCATGCAAGTATCCACAACCCGCAGGCGTGCTTTCACGCTCATTGAACTCCTGGTCGTCATCGCCATTATTGCGATTTTGATCGCCCTGTTACTGCCCGCCGTTCAGCAGGCCCGTGAGGCCGCCCGGCGATCCCAGTGTAAAAACAATATGAAACAGCTCGGACTGGCGTTTCATAACTATCACGACAACTTCACCATGTTCCCCACGGGGTACTTCCATAGCTCAGGTTATCTGACCGGCTGGGCTGCCCGTATTCTGCCTTATATCGATCAGGCGCCCCGCTACAACCAGATGACCTCGCTGGGAGAACTGACCCGCATCCAGCCCTATCGCTTCACAACGTCTCCTCACAACGGAGATACAAACCTGTTTACCGATCCGATTGCGGTCTTCTGCTGTCCCTCTTCGGAAATTGGTGAACGGGCTACCGACTACTCGACTGGCTGGGGTGGCAATCCTGGGAATGACGGCTCGCTGCACTACCGCGGCAATGGCGGTTCCGTTGATGTTGGCTTCGTTAACGGTTCCAATTCGAGTCGGCACTACGGAACTTCAGGGGTCCTCTATCCCGGTTGTAAAACCCGGATGCGCGACATCACCGACGGTACCACCAACACCTTCCTGCTCGGCGAACTGTCCAGCTACATTGGTTGGAGCGGTTCCAAGGGGGGCTGGGATGACATCGCACCCTGGACCTGGGCGACCTACTACTACGGCTCCGACGGTTACCTGATGATCGACACCAAGCTGATGCAGTATCCCATCGGTTCGGGAAGTCACAGTCAGTATGGTGTCGGCTGGCGCAGTCAGCACGTCGGCGGCGCGCATATGCTGCTCTGTGATGGCAGCGTCCGGTTCCTGTCTGAAAGCACCAGTCTGGATCTGTTGAAAGGCCTTTCCACCCGTGCCACCGGCGAAGTGATCGGCGAGTTTTAATCGCGCCGCTTTGCTGTTATCAGATTCAGAAACATTTATCAGACTCTACAGGAACAGGATATAAATGAACGCAACTTTTTCTTTAAAGCAATTTTCACTAGCCACACTCTGCCTGCTGCTGCTTGCGCAGGCAGGCTGCTCCGGCGGTTCAGATCAGCTGGAGACGGCAGAAGTGCACGGCAAAGTGACTTACAAAGGTGAGCCTCTCGAAATGGGAACCGTCACCTTTATTCCGGTTGGACCAGGCAAGTCCGCCACCGGCGAGATTCAGGAAGACGGCACCTACACCCTGACGACTTACAGTAAAGGGGATGGCGCCACCATCGGCAAGCACGGAGTCATGGTCATCTCGGAACGGGATACCTCCAATCTTCCGGCTGAATCGGCAGAGGCGAATGTGGATCTTTCACTGATCCCGGAAAAGTACAGCATGAGCCCCAAGACTTCCGGTCTCACCGCCGAAGTCAAAGAGGGCGGCAATGAAATCAATTTTGATCTGGAAGAGTAATCTATCAGACCGCAGTGACAGGCAATCGTTGTCCGGGCGCATGCGTCCCGATTCAGGCAATGGGTCGCTGCAGGTTCGACAGGATAGAAGTTGACAGTTCCAGAACAGATTGAAGGCGAGAGGCGATCTCTTTCTGCAGAGGGAGATCGCCTTTTTTATTTCCCTCGTGCGACAGCCATTCAGATCAGCGAGTCAATCGTCAGCATCACCAGGATCACGACACCGATCGCCAGCTTTCCCACTACGCCCAGCAGACGTCCCACAAACGCAGCCCGGCTGATCTCCATGCGGTCCACATCCAGGTTTCCTTTCCAGGCTTCACCCAGGTAAGCGCCCAGGTAAGCACCTGCAGCGCCCCCCAGAATCGCACCCACGACCGTTCCAACCGGTGGAAACACGGGAGTCGCCACCGTCGCGCCGATCACACTTAACAGAAACGTCCCCAGTAACGCCAGGATCATCGCCCGCCGACTGGCCCCTTTTTTCGCAGCCCCCGCTGAACTGCCCAGCGCTTCAACCAGTTCTCCCAGTCCCGCAAGTAGAATCGCGATCACCAGCACCGTCAGAGAAATTCCCTTCCCACTATCCTCAGGCATGAACAGGTAAAACAACGCTGAAAGAAAGACCATGATCCAGTTGCCCGGAATCAGAAACAGAATCGAGGCCCAGGCAGCGAAGTTCGCCAGGAACAGCAGCAGCGCCATCAGGTAATAAAACGTGAAGGGCAGCCACTCGGTGAACCAATCAAAGGACATAGGTGATACCAGATCTGAGTCAGAATAGTGTGTTTAACAGCCCCGGATTCATAAAACGGGAGTCACAGGGGGCACTCTTACAGTTCGTCAATCGGCTTAAATTATTGCAGAATGCAAAAATAAAGACGAATGCAAAGCCTGGTTTTGAGGTTAATCTGGTAGCACGTGATGGGTACGACGTGCAGGAGAGTGTACTTATGGATACATTTCTGTGCGGTCTGGAAGGGCAATGATTGTATTTGTCTCTCTTCAGGGGTAAAATCTGACATTTGACGCACCATTGATGGACGGATTTTCTTATAATCATCAATGTTAACTGATGTCAGTTGCGGGCTGCGGTATCCGTGCAGCCTGTAGGTGACAGTGTTTTCCGTGCAGACGTACAAAGCGCGTGCTTGAATTACAGTCTCATCCCAAGGAGCAGACCGTGAGTATTGCCAATTCCACGAGAGACGTTCATGTCGAAGAAATTGTCGACGTCGAACAACGCAGCTGGCTCAATATGAAAGAAGTTCCCGCCTGGTTTATCAGTCTCGGGGTCCACCTGCTGATTCTGTTTGTCCTGGCAAGCATCACCCGCATCACGTTGCTCGATTCGGAAAATGCGATTATTTCGTCCATCGAAGAACTGGACGACAACGTTTTCAAACTCGATCCCACCATTCAGGACGTCGTCGGTTCAGCCGGCGATACCGAGATTCTGGCCCCCTCCATGGCGGCTGCTCCTGTCTCAGCCAAAGAGCAACAGGAAGCACTCAAGGATCAGTTGGAAAACGATATCGAAACTCCCGAACCGGTCTTTGATGACAACCTGACTCAGCCCGCCCAGGAAGAACTGACGGCTGCCGTGGAAGTCACCGGTGAAACCGACCGTCCGGGCGGAGTGGCAGGTGCCATCGATCGTCTGACCCTCGAAATCGCTGCCGCGGTCAAAGAGAAAAAACTGCTGGTCGTCTGGCTGTTCGACGTTTCACCTTCAGTCAGTCAGCGTCGCAATGAAATCGCCGATCGTTTTGAAAACGTCTATAAACAGCTGGGCATTCTTGAAGCCGCCGAGAATGAAGCGTCACTCAAAACCGCTGTCGCCGCCTTTGGTGCGACGACCCAGTTCGTGACCAAAGATCCGGTCAGTGATGTCAAAGAAGTCGTTTCCCAGATCCGTTCGATCAAAGAAGATACCTCCGGTGATGAAAACGTCTTCGCCGCTGTGAACCAGGTCTCCAAACGCTGGTTGTCCTACAAACGCTCCAGCCGCCGCAACATGATGATCATCGTGGTGACCGATGAAGCGGGCACTGACGCCGTTCAGAACCTGGAAGAAACCATTCTACTCACCAAACGTAACGGCATTAAATGCTACGTCGTCGGGAACGCCTCTCCCTTTGGTCAACAGGAAGTGGTCATCCAGTTCCCTATCGAACCTGGTATTGAAGTTCCTGCCGTTCAGCAATCCGGACCGGAAACTGTATTGCCCGAGCGTATCAAACTGCCGTTCTGGGGTCAGTCCGATTACGACATTCGTCAGATCAGCTCAGGCTACGGTCCCTACGCACTGACACGTCTCTGTGCGGAAACCAACGGGATCTACTTCATCACCGAAGACACGACTCCCAACTTTGATGCAGCCGATATGCGGGACTACCATCCCGATTACATCTCCATTCGCGATTACGAGCGAATGCTCACACAAAACATGGCTAAGCAGGCGCTCGTCCGAACAGCCGCGGCAACTCGACTTTCTGACCGTCGACTGCCGCAGCCCACGCTGGAATTTCCTGCCAATACCGATAACGTTCTCAGGCAGGCGATTACTGAAGCCCAGAAGCCGGTCTCTCAGCTCAGCTACGGCTTGAATGAACTGCAGGTCATGCTGGAACAGGGGCTCAAAGATCGTAAGAAAATCACAGAACCCCGCTGGCGTGCCAACTACGATCTGGCCTTGGGCCGCGTCCTGGCCAACCAGGCACGTGCTCACGGATACAACACGATCCTCGCCGAAATGAAAAGCAATCCCAAGGTCTTCGAGAAAAAAGACAACAACGCCTGGAGACTGGTGGCCGCCAAAGACGCTCGTTCCAGCCCGACCGTACGCAAACTGGAAAAACAGGCCATGGAACTCCTGAACGGCGTGATTGACGAACATCCGGGAACTCCCTGGTCCTATCTGGCCGCCAAAGAACTGGAAAAACCGCTGGGCTGGAAGTGGCAGGAAATGAAGATGAACCTCGACAGCAGCGGTAACCGGGTCCGAACACCGAACCCACGTTTTGAAGAAGAACAGCGTAAGAAGAGAGAGGCGCTGAAGAAACGCGGTATTTCCGGAAACAAACCGCTGAAAATCTGATTTACCTAACTGACTATACCGACATTACTTGAGTTTTATACTGAGGCTCCTGAGATTGCAGGAGCCTCAGGTTTCTGACATATCATATCAACTGATTTTTCAAGACTCGTTTCTGCAACATCCAACGCCGAAACAAAGCAGGCACAACACTTTGAAAGCAGTTCGCTGAGAAAGTGCCGGGGGGATTATTACTGATGGCTCAAGCGCGAGACTATTCAGCCTTTTTTACGTCTTTGATCGTTCACGCTGTGATTCTGGTCGGCATGGGACTGATCCATCATCAGCTCACCGACAACCAGCCCGAGGTCGCCATCGAAACCATCTTCGATGATGAACGCGATCAGGCGGAGTTCGAACAGGTTCTGGAAACCAATCTCGAAGTCTCTGAAAACCTGAGTGTGACCTCCGGTGGCATGGTCTCGACGAACGTCGGCGCCTCAACGTCAACCGCGGTATCCTCTCAAAAAATTGAAACCTCTGAGAGTCTCAAAGAACCGGAAATTAAAATCAATGCCGGCGAAATCACAGCGCCCGGCGATGACATCCTGGGCGAAGACCTCGGCGTCGGTGAAGTCACCGGTGAAGTCGGTGCGGTCGTCGAAGGTTATGGCACCGCCATGAGCCGCATCTCCAAAGAACTGATCCGCATCATGCGGGAAGAGAAAATTCTGGTGGTCTGGCTCTTCGATGAATCGGGAAGTATGAAAGACGACCAGAAAGAAATTTCTGAGAACTTCAATAAGATCTACAGCGAACTCGGTATCGCCGCCAAACAGGAAAAGAAAACCCGCGAACGGGACCAGACCCTGCTGACGACCATTCTCAGCTACGGGGCCACCGTGCATGTGCATACCCCAAAACCGACCGTGGACGTCAAAGAAGTTCAGGATGCCATCGGCAAAATTCCCATTGATGAAACCGGTCTGGAAAACATGTGTCAGACGGTCGCGGCCACGATCGACAAATACAGTACCATGGCTCGTAAAACGGACCGCCGTCTCTGTATCGTCTGTGTGACCGACGAGTCCGGCGATGACGGGGCCGCCGTCGAAGAAGTCATTACCCGGGCCAAGCGGGCCAAGTCTCCCATTTACATTCTGGGACGCGAGTCAGTCTTCGGTTATCCCTACGCCCGTCAGCGCTGGCGCGATCCGGTTTACAATCTGGATCACTGGATTCAGATTAACCGGGGACCGGAAACCGCATTCCCCGAGTCTCTGCAATACGATGGTCTGCACGGTCGCTGGGATTCCTTCTCGGCCGGATTCGGACCTTACGAGCAGGTTCGCATCGCCCGTGAAACCGGCGGCATCTTCTTCGTACTGCCCGGCAAAGAACAGCGTCTGGCCGGTGCCGGCAGTAACCAGGAGCGGCAGTTCCGCTTCCAGGATATGAAAGAGTATCAGCCGCTGTTACTCTCACGTCGTGAATACGATGCTACCCGTTCAGCCAGCAAGTTCCGGTCTTCTATCTGGAAGGTGATCGTCACGCTCAATCCGCACCTGGATAAGCAGTTGAATATCAAGGAACTTTACTATCCACTGAAGAAGAAAGAATTTTACGAAACTGGCAGCAAGGAAGTTCCCAAGGCCATCCGCGCTATGGGCCTTCTGCAGAAAGCAGTCGACATTCTGGAAGACATCGAACCGCTGCGGGCTCAGGAAAAATCCTCCCGCTGGCGTGCTGCCTACGACCTGACACTGGCACAGTGTCTGGCCTACCGCGTTCGTCTGTTCCAGTACTGCCTGGCCATGGACTCGCATGCCAAAAACATGCCTGCTCCCAAGGATCAGAAGAGTAACACCTGGAATGTGCGACGTGGTAAAAAAATGCTGCCCCCCGATCCGGTACAGGTCAAACTCACCAAGGTCAGCCCGGAAGAACTGGATAAGCAGCTGAAAAAAGCGGAAGACCAGTATAAGCTGGTGATCAAAGAACATCCCGGTACCCCCTGGGCACAACGGGCACAATACGAGCTCAATCAGGGTTTCGGCATGTATTTCGAAGAACACTTCCGTGACCCGCGCTATGACAAAGTCGGCAAGGAAATCAAACTTCCCAAGCTGTAAGCAGGCTTGAATTACTAAAGATACTTTACACAGGCAGAGCACTTTTCGGAAAAATAGCCGGGAAGTGCTCTGTTTCCTTTTAACGGGTGCAACGCCTGCGTAGCATATAGAAACTGAGCAAAGAACTGTCTCCTATTTCTGATCCGCTTCCTGGAGTGATACCCACAATGAACAAATACCGCTCGCAGTCTTACTTCAATGTCTTCACCGGTCTGATGGCAGCCCTGGTGATCTCCTCCGTTCTGGGCAGCACGACTGCCTGCTCCGGTGATAACAACGCAGCTTCCTCTGATGGCTGGGTTGACCTCTTCAACGGCAAAGATCTCACCGGCTGGAAGATTGCAGAAGGGGGCCCTTTTGAAGTCAAAGATGGCGTGATCGTCGTCACCGGGAAGCGTTCGCATCTCTTCACCGAAGAAGAGTTCAAGAACTTTGAATTCAAAGCAGACGTCAAAACCACCCCGGGCAGCAACTCTGGTATCTTCTTCCACACCAAATTCCAGGAAGAAGGCTGGCCGACTCAGGGATACGAATCGCAGGTCAATGTGAGTCACAAAGACCCGGTCAAAACCGGCAGCCTCTACAACCGCGTCAAACTCTTCAAGACACCCGCCAAAGATAACGAATGGTGGACGCAGCACATTATCGTCAAAGGTCGTCACGTGATTGTCAAAATCAACGACGAAACCGTGATCGATTACACCGAACCCGAAGGGGCCACCGGATCACCCTCACTGGGAGACAAGGGAAGCTTTGCTCTCCAGGCACACGATCCCAAGAGCGTGGTTTACTACAAGAACATCAAGGTGAAGCCACTGGCTGACTGAACCTGATCGCGTTATATTGAAAGTCTGTTACCGGCCCTCGTTACATAACGAGGGCCGTTTGCATTCGACTGACATCCGCTGCGGAGAACTGAGACGTGAAACCGGGATTTAACACCAACGGTCTGGCCTTCCATCGCTGGGACGATGCCCTCCGCCTGATTGCCGAGACCGGTTATACCTCCGCCGCGATCACCGTCGATCATTACACGCTCAATCCGTTTGCTCCCGACCTCCCCCGGCAGATCGCAGCGACGCAGCAGCTGCTGCAGGAATGTCAGCTCTCCACGGTCATCGAAACCGGGGCCCGCTTCCTGCTGGATCCCCGCGTCAAACACGAGCCGACGCTCGTCAGTCCATCCCCGGAAGAGCGGGGCCGCCGCATCGACTTTCTCAAACGCTGTGTTGATCTGGCCGCAGCTCTGCAGTCCGACGCCGTCTCATTCTGGGCCGGTCAGTTGAAAGAAGACCTGCCCCGCGCTGAAGCACTCAACAGGTTAGCTGCCGGCTGTCAGGAGGTCATCGACTACGCTGCTGACAAAGAAGTGCGTCTGGCATTCGAACCGGAGCCGGGCATGCTCATCGAGACACTCGCTGATTTCGAGGAATTGCTCACCCTGGTCGATCATCCCTGTTTCGGACTGACCGTCGACATCGGTCATCTGCAATGCATGGGGGAGCTGCCCATCAGCGAATATCTCAAACCCTGGCGTGAGCGCATCTTTAACATCCACATCGAAGATATGCGACAGGGCGAGCACGATCACCTCCGCTTCGGAGAAGGGGAGATCGACTTCGACGACGTATTCGCCGGCCTCAGACAGATTGACTATCAGGGAGGACTGCACGTCGAACTCAGCCGACACAGTCACATGGCCCCCGATGTCCTGCGCGAGTCTTTTGCCTTCCTCCAGCAGCATCTGCAGACGGGTTGACAGATCGACACCCTTTTCTGTGTCGCTGCCTTTTTTTTGAGGCCTTCCTGCCGCAAGTGTAACGGTTATGCCGCATAGCAGGGTTAAAACACTCTGGTTACAGCGGACCGCCTCTGATTCTCGATATTAAAAGATAGCGGGCAGGAAATGCGCAGTTGCTGCGCCGGTGTCGGGCAGGGGACAAACCCCTGGCTCTTATTCCCGGGTTTGCGCTGCGTTGGCAGATCCAGGCACTTAATTTGATCTCAAGTCAGCATGGCCTCCTCAATTACCAAAACCTTTGACTTGTTGGCGCAGAGCAGAAATTCGCATGCGATCAACGCCTTGATCCTGGCACTCGACGTCGAAGACGAGTTGATCCAGGAACAGGCTGTCTTTGCGCTGCTCCAGCAGCAGAGTGCCCGCGGTCTGGTCGAAGTCATCCGGCGGTATGCCACCCACTCGCCCTCTGTCCGCAAGCTTTTGGAAACACATACCAAAGCCCTTGATGCCGCCATCCGTCAATGTCTGCTGCACGGCAACCGGGAACTGCAGTACTGTGGCCTGGAGTTCGTCCGCGTCAACCACGATTTCAGGCAGATCCCCGCGCTGATCGATCTGTTTGAAAACAAGCGGCTGGTCAATCATCAACCCGACCTGGCTACACAGACACTCCGCCACCTGATCGGTCTGTTGTACGAGCATTTTCTCGATCGCTCGGTCGACTCGGCTTACTCCCGCTCCTTCCTGAAGAATGCCAAAGAGATCCGCCGCGAGATCCTCGGTTCGCTGATGAAAGCCTCTGAACATCTCTCCGAGTTCGATCGGCCGGCAGAGATTATGGAAAGCCTGCTGATCCTCGGCAATGTCGATGACGCCGCCATTCGTAAGATTCTCTGGCACTCCGATCCGGAGACGCGACGGCTGGCAGAAGAAGTCCTCCACGAGAGTAAGCATGTCGGCGTGATGCAGCTTATCTGTGATTTCACTGGCGTAAGCTATCCCAACACGAAGGCTCTGGAAGCACTTGCGAGTCGCGAAGATCCCGAGTTCATCGCGCACCTGCTCCGCTGGCTGCCCGAACATCCCTCCGAACTGCAGCAGACCAACTTCCGGCAGATTGGCAAGATTGTCTGGCTCGAAGCCGATCACCAGGACTTCACTAAAATTCCCCCGGTATTACAGACCAGCGTCATTCGGTTGATCAGTCTGCTCGACCTGGATCTGCCGAGCAAGAAACAGGCACAGCGCTGGATGCTGCAGTATGGAACCCCCGCTGCCAAGGAAGCCGCGATTTCGATCCTCCGCAATCCCGACCGCGCTGAGGTTGCCGAAATGGTTCTGGAAAATCTCGATTCCGAAGATCCGGTGCAACAGGCCTGGGCGACCTGCCAGCTTCGCGCGCAGCACGTCCCGGATGCCATGAATCTGCTGGTCGAAAAAATCGACAGCCCCATCGAAGAAGTTCGGGAAGCCGCTCGCCGCGAGCTCGCAAGTTTCGACGTCGATTTCGTACTGGAGCACTTTGAAGAATTCAGTCCCCAGGTCTGTCCCTCTGTTGGTAAACTGTTGCTCAAACTCGATCCCCGTTGTCTGATCGATTTGAGTCGGGCCATGGCACATCCGTTGAAGAAACGCCGGATTCAGGCCGCCCGCTGTGCGCAGGTCTTAAAGTTACATGGAGAAGTGGTTCCCGCATTGCAAGCACTCACTGAAGATTCGGATGAACTGGTCCGCCGCACCAGCGCCGAGATCCTGGGCACGCTCTCCACCCCCGAAGCCCGACAGGCACTGCTCCACCTGGTCGGTGATGAGAACACACGCGTCCGCGAGGTCGCCATTAAAGCGCTGCGGGTTCCGGAAAAGTCTCAAGAAGTACCCGCTGACCAATCAGCAACCGAGAAGGGAGAGTAATCTATGTCCTCTGATTTCTTTCTGACCCTCGCCGGTCACACCGATGATGTTTCGCGTGCCTTTCGCAATCGCGGAGTCCTCCAGGAAAACTGGTTACTGATCACCGCGACGATTATCATCAGTTCCATCTGGCTCGGACTCTATCTCTGGGAAAACCTGCAGATCCAGCGGAGGGCCAGCGCCGATACTCCCCAGGGACTGTTCTACGATTTGTGTAAAACACACCGTTTGAGTCGCACGGATATTAACTACCTGCTTAAAGCCACGGATGAACACGCACACGAACAGCCCGCGCTGGTGTTTATCGATCCCGGCATCCTGCACCTGCATGCCTCGGATGGCGGGACCGATGCCCGCTATTACGAAGAGCTTTCTAAAAAGCTGTTTCAGCGCTAAGCTCCGTTTCCGCAGCCACATCTGGTCGCGCGATATAATACTCGTGCAGTACATCCTCGGGCAGCAGGCGGTATTCCAGCTTCCCCAGCCCTGCTGCTTCCAGACTCTCGCGCAACGCGTCTCTACCGCGTTCGTTAACCGCTGATGGACGTTCTGCTCCGGTCAGATTCCGCAGACTGCAGATGGATAACAGCAAAGCCGACAGCGGGTGCTGCAGATTTTCTTTCCGGCTGTGCGAACAGGCCAGTTCTCTCAACAGCAACGTACCATCAGGCCTGAGTGCCGTCTGGACGGCTTGCAGCATCTCTTCCCGTTCCTGCGGCGCCACGGTGACATCAAACACAGTGATCAGGTCGAAGGCATTGATCGCATGAATGGCTGTCAGCTCGCGTTCGATGAACGCGACATTTTCCAGACCCTGTGCTGCGGCACTTTCCCGTGCCTGTGCAATTAATTTGGCCGACGGATCATAGCCCACAAACCGACTCTCCGGAAACGCGGTTGCCAGTTCCTGTAACAGTCTCCCGTCGCCACAACCCAGATCCAGTACGTCCAGGCCCTCGCAGAGTTGCATGATCAACCCGGGAATCAAAGGCAGGATCTGCTGAAACAATTGATTCGTAAACGACGTCGTGCGCTCCGCGCTCTGTGCCTGCAGGATCCGTTCACGAGTTTCGTCTGTTAGTGGTGCTCCCGCGCGAAGACTCTCTGCCAGTTCGTTCTCCAGTTTCCCCAGTAGTGTCAACCAGCGCAGGCTCTCCTCGTATTGAGCGGAGCCGGTCAATACTTCCGCATGCTCTCGCGGCAGTCGGTATGTCTGAAAGATCGGATCGTATTCCACCAGCCCACCTCCCTGCATGGCCGTCAGCCAGTCGGCGACATAAGCTTCCTTGAGACCAGCTTCCGTTGCAATCTCACTGCTTGTGGCATGCTCCAGCAGACTCATGACTTTCCACAGTCCCGTTCGATACCCCAGCGCGACCAGCAGAGCCAGGCTCCCCTGGTTAATCTTGTTCTGGAGCTGGTTTTCAAAAGCGGCGGTCCGATCTTCAGAAATGATCAGTGTGGTATAGCTGGTTGTCATTCAAAGTCTCCCCTCAAAGAAAATGAATTTGTGTCCTCTACTGACTACCAGGCGCAAAACCGCAGCAGCTGTTACAGGATTTTTCAAAAAAAAGCTGAGACGGAAAAGGAGGGGAATACCTTATGGTCTGGCTTGCAGCTGTATCATTTGTAAATCCTTGAAGGAGAACAGGATATGATGTCTCCCGTTTTCTTTGGACATCTGTGTGAAAAAATCTTCAAACTCTGGGCGGACAACAACTGTTTTGCTGTGTACAATCAGTTAGTGAAATGAAGTGATTTGAGGGGACATTTTATTTGGGGCTCCTGTAAAGGAGCAGTTCAAAACGATGCTGGAACTTTCTGAGTCAGGATTCAGAAGCAGGCAGAGGGAGAGCGGGCTATGTTTCGACAATTGACTTTAGTATCAACGATCTTGGTGATTGCGCTGGCAGGGATCGGCTGTTTTCTGTTGAGTGCTGACTCAACACAAAACGCCGTCGCCGACAAACAGCAGGACTCTCCTGCGCCCCCTCTCAAACTGCAGTCCGATCCTCGTGTGCTGGAACGGACCAGGAAACTCGAAGAGATCAATCGGATCCTCGCCAGCCGGGTCCCGCATATCACGGAAACCGCCGGTGCCTCGCATTCCCACGAAACAGAAACCTGGCAGGACCCTGCGCTGGAACGGATCTATCAGCAGATCCGCAACCAGAAACTGACAATCTGGTTTCCGCGTAATGATGAGCCATTTTCGATCTGGGTCGGCAATCCGCAGAAAACGGTAGACGGCAAGAAAGTCTTTAACCACACCGAAGCACTCACCAACGCGATTCCTCATATTAATCAACTCCCGTTCCCGGTTCGTATCTGGTTCTATGGAACCCGGGATCAATCCAATCCGGAACTGGGAGCCTGTGTCGAAACGCTGACAAAGATTGAAAAACTGCACGGCGTCAAATTTTCCTACTGTCGCATCAGCCAACGCGGGTACGAGGCACTTCACGATCTCCCCCAACTGACCGATCTGGAAATCCTGCATTCGCATCTCGATGATACAGCACTGAAGCACATTGCAGAACTCGCGCAGCTCCGTCGCCTGCACCTCAGTTTCGGCGATCAGAAGATGTCCACCATCGCTGCAGAGCAACTGCTCAATCTCTCCGAACTGGAAGACTTCAAACTGCAGATCCATCTGGAGCCCAAAGAAGTCGGACGCTTCTGGAAAAAACTGGCCGGCTGTGAATCGCTGGTCAAACTGGAAGTCGACTGCGGAAAAGTCAGCCAGGACATGATGTATCACTTCCTCACAAAAGGGGATCATCAGCGTCTGAAAAGCTGGACCATCCGGGAACGCATTCCCCGCCAGAAACTCGCCGACGCACTGGCCCTGGCCCCCAATCTGGAAGTGCTTAAAGTTCCCTCTGGCTCCCCGGAAGAGATGGAATATCTGCTTGAGCGTCTCGCAGTGCAGAATACGCAGCTCCGCTCGCTGACCATCGGGTGGGACACGGGAGAGCATCTCAAAGGCAAACAGGCCCGCAAAGCACTGCAACTGCTCTCTGCCTTTCCGAATCTGCAGCAGGTACACATTCCTGTCAGACTACCCGATATTGATGCACTCGAACCACTCACGCGACTCCACCAACTCGAATCTTTTTACTGTCGTAACCTGAACCTGCATCAGCGAACTCTGATTTACCTGGCCCGCATGCCCGCACTCAAGCAACTCTCTGTGCGAACTCTGTCATTCTCTGATGAATCAGCGCACCTGCTTCCCTGGCTCTCCCATGTAGAGACCCTCGAAATCGAATACCCGCAGTCACTGACCAATAAACGACTCACACTCCTGGCCACCATGCCCGAGTTACGCGAACTCAAATGGTGTGATATTGGTTCAGAACAATCCGCTGTACTCAGCGACGAGGTCAAAGCCCGGTATCCGTTTATCAAATACAGTGTCTGCGGTAAGTAGCAGCAGCCGATCCTGGTACCGGCGAGTCAACCACGCATTGAAGTTTCCCGGTTGCCCCGTCTACTCAGAAAAAACGGGAACCTGCGTCTTTACGGGGCGCACTCCGGAAGGAACTGCCTTGTACGTCCTCAACCTGACCGAACTGGGGCCGCCGTGCAGGCTGGAACCCAGACAGCAGGATCAGAAACTGCTCAGTCTGTCGATGTCACCCGACGGATGTTTCGTCCTGTTTTGTAGTGATCGACCAGTAGAGGAAGATTAAAATCAGTTTAAAAGCGTAACTCGCTCAGGCCTGAATTGACTTCACAGAAAATTCATGCAGCGATTCCGGCCAGATGGCGCGAAATGTATTATCAGTCACATTCCGATAGCCGGCACGCACGCGTTCCATCAGCGGATGTTTAATCTTTCCACGGATGCGGTTCAAGACGTTTTCCGGATCATCCACGGTCAGAAACAGATTCATCTGCGAGCTGCCGAAATCGTGTCCGTCCACGGTCGCTTTGCCATCTTCCTGAATTTGTTCAATCAGCACCGACTCCAGGTCTACCAGTGAATCATAGTCAGGAATTACAGTTCCCGTGAATTGCAGAACGAGTTGATACTTCATAAGAGAGCCCCCTGTTCAAAAGAAAGAAACGGCGGGTCACAGAACATTGGACCGATGTGCCTCACTGAATTGAGGCTTAAGACTGGTGTTAATATATTATAACGGTGAGACGACGAGTCTTCACACAAGGTTCGATGAATTTCCTGTGATTATCCCAAAGCGGATTTCTCTGTCAAAATAGGCAGTTCTATCCGCTTGAATCACAAGTATGATGACAACAACAGGTTCAGATGAAAATGATTTAATTCGGGAAGCTTACAAAATGCCCAGTCGGAACTCATTTTTTTATCATAAAAATCTGCTGGCCTGTTTTCTGGCCTGTCTGATTGCAGTTTCATCGCTCTTTTTTCTGGTTCCGCCGCCTCAACAGACAGAAATCGACTGGCAGGAATATTCCCTGCCACACATCCAGCGTGACATGGAACAGGGCAAAGTCATCCTGATCAGCGCCATGGCGAGTTGGGATCTGTCGTCTGCATATTTTGAGTACTTGTACTCACGCGATCCTGCCATGCTGCAGTTCCTGCGCACGCATCCGGTTGCCTGTTATCGCATTGATCTCGCCAGCCTCTCCGAGGAACAGTTCCAGGCCTGGCAGGGATATTATGATTCACTCTCTCCACTGGGCGTCGTGCTACTGGTACAAACGCCGGAGAATGATGCGGTGATGGAAACGATCAAAGTAGACGGCGATCAACTCTCTCCGCAGCATCTGATTTCACGTCTGGAAAAACTGCTCGCCCGCCGGAACACCAAAACAGGAGCCGGCGTCTAAAACGTGCGCTCCATCAGGTATTTCTTCCAGTTCTCTTTTTCCAGCCGCTTGAACTCGCCCTCGATGTCAGTCCCGGTATAAAACGTGAGAATACCGTAAACCCGTTTGATTTCTCCCGGCGGACAGTCAGGAAAAATCGGATCCGAGTGCAGGCAGGGACACTTCTGATTCCCCCACGCTTTAAAGCAGGGAGTCCACCCCATGATCACCCAGTGGTTGCCCTTGGCAGACCGGCAGGCAGCATACGGTGCGCGAAATACCTTGTTGTCATTGCTCTGTTGGGTGAAGCCGTCCATCATCTTCAGCATCGCACAGTTCTGCACTCGCAACTTGGAAAGAGGCTCATCGGTACCATTCTTCAACCACATCTCCATCAGCACCGCTTTCTGATGAGGTAAAACGATCGTTCCAAATTCAATGCCGTTGGGCAGTCGACGTCGCGCTGTCATGGATCCGTCTTGATGAACTGACCATTCCTGCGGGGGCAGTTCCTTGTTCTGCCGCGACCAGATGGTAGGCACATGCGTGTGCGCGAGGTACGTCAGACCCAGGTTCGACCAGATCGCTTCCGGGATATCCAGCACGACATAGCTGTCTGGATCCCACGGGGCAAACACGGAGATCTTCGTCTCTCGCTGGGGATTGATCGCCCCTTCCAGAAAACCGATCCGCGGATGCCGACCGCCCGGATACGGCTTCACCGTCAAGATATCCGCAGGCTTACGCTCCGGTGCGAGTCGCTCCTGCAGTTCAAACCGTTTCAGTGCCGACTTGATCTCCGGCTTCGAAAGCCCGGTCGCCTGCTGCATTTCATCCAGCGAATAATGATGATACAGCGACATGTTTTCCAGCCAGTATTTCAGCTCCTCATCCGTCGCCGGCTTCCGTGCATTCGGAAAAGTTTCCTCTGCACCGAGAGGCATAGCCAAACAGCAGCAGATCAAACTGAAAACAGCACCGCGACAAATCCACAACATCGGAGCACCTCGTGTTCTGCAGGATCGGTTCGGGGGCACATATCTTACCAATTATATTATACCCCGATTCACATCTCACCCTCTCATTTGAAATCGGGCATGACCGATTGAAATTTGCGACTGGCCAGCATCTACCATGCACGAAGTCTGGCTAAAGTGGTTTACTGACCTTCACGTTTCGGCATGCTTTATTATCCGCAAGACGTCAGTACCAGTCCTCACGGTTCCTGATAATTCTTTTGAGGTTGTGACTATTTCAATCATCTTCATCAAACAGGAATAAATACACTGCTGAATGATGTCAAAGGTCTTTCCTTGTTGTCTTAAAATCATCACAATGTTTATTTGACACACGATGCCGATTCCGGCTGCAAGTAAGAAAGTAACTCACATGTACGAATACCACATCTACTAGGATGACTCGGGTAGGATGACTCAGGGACTCTGAGAACAGATCTCTTTTATGAATTCATTGTTCCCCTGGACCCCGATATCGCAGAGCTGGAGTACACAAAGGCAGACGGCTGGGAGTATATCTCCAAGCGTTCGCCGACCGAGCTCGAACTGGCTGAAGAAGCTGAAGCAGCCGATGCAGAGGAGCGGGCCTGGCTGGAATCGGGAATCACCAAAGCCAAACGCGTCAAACTGGAACGTTGCCCCGCCGATCCGTCGCATGTAACGCAAAGTGGTTTTGCCAGCCTGGAAGTCGAAGTCTGGAATTCTGCAGATCAGAAAATTCTGCTCTCCGAGTTTAATCTTACTAAACCCTGGTATGAAATGCCGTGTGAAGTAGATGCGTTACTGGTGCCCCAGACGTTTGTGGAGCGAATTAAACAGAGTGGTTTAACCGGGGCTGTCTTCGTTCCGGTATCCATCAAGGATCCGGAAGGTCCCCTGGAAAAAAACCTACCGCCTCTATTCGTCTTCCAGTTTAGAGGCAAATCATGTTTGCGCCCCTCCCAGGTTCAAGGCGCTGAAAATGCCTGCCCGTTTTGTGGTCACAAACCATTAATCTGTCAGTCATGTGGACACGGCAATTCGACCTGCCCTACATGCGAAAAAAGCACCTGGACAATCAAGGAAAAACATGGTGGGCCCGCCGATCGGCAACTGATTGTCTCACCACTCTCACAAAGAGAGATTCCCGTCCTGGAAGGCAGCCGCTGGGATGGATCCGACTTTGTCTATGGTAACGGAGACGACCCCATGGCGACCAACTTCATTTCCAAACGCGCCCTGGACTGGTTACTCCAGGTTCATGCAACTCCCTTTTGTGCCCGACCGGTGAAGTTCTGCATTGATGGCATGAGCGATCAACAGCTGAAGCAACTCACTGAAATCCAGAAGTCCATCCCTTCCTGAAGCGAAGGGAGACACTGCTGACTCACCAACAGTCATCTCAAAAAAGTATCAGAACCCCTGAAAATGGGTGGGCTCGGATGTAATCCGAGTCGAGCGCAGCGAGCAGGAGGTCTCAGAGAATATAGCATTTCAGCAGCAACGCACCTCACCAGAAAATGTAGGACGCGGACCCATGTGTCCGCCCGCCTGGCAAGGCCCTGATCAGCTCAGACATAACAGGAGCCGCCACGAACCTCACGAACGACACAAATGAGAAATAATCCCATCGATTACAGAAATAACCTGCTCAAAAACGTCACAAAACCAGCACGAATCACAGAAAAACTGAGCAGACGTTACCCCAAGTGAGTGATTTCCTCCCATCAAACCCCATCACTATAGACATGATTGCCCAATCCCCCTAGAATCGGCCGGTTTTTTATTGGTACTCCACACTCTGACAGCATCGGTCTTATTGAATGAATTCCCAGCAGACACTCGTGCCCCCTCCGGAAACGGATCCTCTTGTTCCTGAAAACACGTCTGCTGAGATGCCTGAGTCGGGCCGTTATACCACACCCGACTGGGCGAATATCGGCTGGGTCGTCGCCATTCATCTGGGCGTCCTCGCAGCACCGTTCTGTTTCACCTGGACCGGACTCTTTACCTGTATGTTCCTGGGCTGGCTCACCGGCGGCATCGGTATCTGTCTCGGCTATCATCGTCTGCTCACGCATGGCAGCTTTCAGACCTATCCGTTCATGAATCGACTGATAGGACTCATCGGCTTGCTGGCAGGGCAGGGGCCTCCAATCCAGTGGGTTGCCAATCATCGTAAACATCACCTGCACAGCGACCAGCCCGGCGATCCGCATTCGCCCCGCGATGGTCGCTGGTGGAGCCACATTCTCTGGCTCGTTCCTTTTCACAGTGCAGAGGAAATTCAGGCGACCCATCAGCGGTTCGCCCCCGATTTGCTGAAAGACCCGTTCATGCGTCTGCTGCAGCGAACCTTCCTGTACTGGCACCTGGGACTCGGCGCACTCCTCTACGGCATCGGCTACTGGGCCGGCGGTACAGAACTGGGCCTCAGCCTGCTCGTCTACGGCATGTTTGTGCGTCTGTTCTACGTCCTGCATGCAACCTGGTTCGTGAACTCCGCCACGCACATCTGGGGCTATCGCAACTATGAAACCACCGACGACAGCCGCAACCTCTGGTGGGTGGCTCTGCTGACCTACGGCGAAGGCTGGCACAACAATCACCACAAATACCAGCGGATGGCAAAGAACGGCCACAAATGGTGGGAACTCGACATGACCTACGGCGCAATACTCGTTCTCGAAAAACTGGGTCTCGCCTGGAAGGTCGTCAAAACCATTCCCCCCAACGACAAAGCAACTGCCGTCAAACCACCCAAATTCGCAACACAGCAACAGGCAGTCCAGGCACAAGTCGACTGAAGTCACGCTTAACGGGTGGGCTCGGATGTAATCCGGGCCGAGCGCAGCGAGCAGGAGGTCTTAGTGAAATCGCTCAATTCCAGGTGCAGCAGTCAACCTCTCTCATTCACAAAGTAAGGTTCACCCGCCTGCAACAAAAGCGTGTTCCGCAACCTCTTGTTGTCTCCGACAACCTCGAATTTTATTCGAGGCCACCCAATTAAGATTGATATGAAATATCAAAGGGTGGGCTCGGATGTAATCCGAGCCGAGCGCAGCGAGCAGGAGGTCTCAGTGAAATCGCTCAATTCCGGGTGTAGCAGTCAACTTCGCTCATTCACAAGGTGAGGTTCACCCGCCTGCAACAAAAAGCGTGTTCCGCAACCTCCTGTTGTCTCCGACAACCTCGAATTTTATTCGAGGCTACCCAACTAAGATTGATGCGAAATATAAAAGGGTGGGCCCGGATGTAATCCGGGCCGAGCGCAGCGAGCAGGAAACTGTCAGGGAAAGCTTACAACCCAGAACGAAGCAGCTACCTCAATTGTTCTACAGGTGAGCTTCACCCACACTCAGAAACTGGATTCCGGACGAAAGCTCACTCCGTCCCCAACTGCTCCATCGCCGCGGGCATCCGCTGGATATTGCCTTCCCGGTCCACGCATGCAATCACGGAATGGGCCACCGCCACGCTTTGACCATCGCGAAACAGCTCGTACTTGTGTACCAGTTTAGCCCCGGTCACTTTTTCCAGGGTCGTTCGCAGCGTCAGCACATCATCGTAGCGGGCCGGTAGCCGGTATTTGCATTCGATCTTAGCCACCACCAGCAGGTAGCCTTTCTCTTCCATCTCGCGGTAGTTACCACCCTGGGAACGGAAGAGCTCGGTGCGGCCCATTTCGAAGTACGTGAAGTAGTTACCATGATGCAGAAATCCCATGGCGTCCGTTTCGTTATAACGGACCCGGATTTCGATCTCATGCGAGTTAGACATCAGTCAAAACCATCCTTTGTCGAAATCAGAATGCGTCTCAGGAGCGAACCGGACTACTGGAGAGGGTGACATCGTAGGTCCGGTGTGCTTCTTCGCCGTTATCGTTCAGCGAATTCTCTACCGCGATCTGATACAGTCGACGACCCGACTCGGTCGGATAAGTCGTATCGATACAGGCCTGGCAGAGAGAACTGCCGGGCAAACCTACGGCACGCGCGATCGAAGCCTTGGGCAGATACTTCAGTGTATCAGCGCCAATCGCCTCGGCCATCGCTTCTTCCACTTCGGGGCTCATTTCGCCACCGTTGAGGAATTTGGGGGCGAACAGCTCGTTGATCGTCGACATGTCGATGCCGTAAAAACAGGGAGCTATGATCGGCGGACAGGCCACGCGGACATGTACTTCCTTGGCCCGGCCCCGTTCCTTCAGCTGGCTGATCAATGCCTTCATCGTGGTCGAACGGACGATCGTGTCTTCCACCAGCAGTACCCGCTTCCCTTCCAGAACTTCCGGCAGCGGCGTGTATTTCGCCCGTACTTTGTCTTTACGGTTGGCCCCTTCAATAAAGGTCCGCCCGATGTAACGGTTACGGATCAAGCCTTCCAGACAGGGCACTCGCAGGGTATACGCCATACTGTCGGCGGCTGCTTTCGCGGTGTCCGGCACTGGTACGACGATGGTATCTTCATCGATGGGCACAGTTTCCTGCTCAGCCAGTTCTTCGCCCAGACGTTTACGGGTGATGTACACACTCTGGTCGTCCAGGGTACTGCAGACATTCGCGAAGTAAATCCATTCGAAAAAACAGTGTGCCTTCTGTGTTGGCTTCGCATATTCGCGAATTGTCAGCTCGCCGTCCTGAATCACAATCGCACAACCGGGGGGCAGGCTCTTGATCTGCTCGGCTTCAAAGCCCATGTTGGCCAACGCCACACTTTCAGACGCGGCTGCGAATAGCGAACCATCAAAAGCATAGCACAACGGACGCAGTCCCACCGGATCGCGGGAAACGAACATATTCCCCAGGGCATCCAGGAAGACAATATTGTAAGCACCGTCCAGACGTTTGCTGAGCGTGGTCAGCATGTCGAACAGCTCGGCGGGATTCTCTTTGGAAAGTTCCTGCGAGATCAAGTGCATCAGAATTTCGGTATCGGTTTCCCGGGCCAGATGGAAGTCGGACTCGGTCAGGATTTCCTTGCAGAGTTCCTGGTAGTTGGCCAGCTGACCGTTAAAGCCGAAACTGAACCATTTTGATTTCTGGATATGATGGCGTTCGAACGGCTGTGCGTAGCTGCGGTCATCTTTCCCACAGGTCGCATACCGCACGTGGCCAATCGCCGCGGGGCCCTCATACTTCTTCATCAGGCTGTTGAAGGTCTGCTGATGATTCAGCTGGAATACCTCGGTGACGGTCCCCACATCTTTGTGAGTATCGATCAACTGATTCCGGCCCGGGTTAAACGTGGTCATTCCCGCAGCCAGTTGGCCGCGATTCTGAATATCCAGCAGTAACCGGGAGATGAGTTGCGATGTCTTTTCAGGGTCGCCCAGGGGAGTCAGAGGACTGGGATCTCGGTTGGGAAGATGGTAGACGGCTGCAATTCCACATTCGTGGTATAGTTCCGACATAAATTGCCTTAGTTCGTGAAATAGAGTTTCGAAATCAGTGTGAACCGGGTGAACTATGCGGTAAATTGTTCCCGAGCCCTGCTTGAGCGTCAAACAGAATCAGCAAATTGAGAGAGAAAAACGCCGTTTTACAGGAAATCCCTTTGATTTACGACATGCTCGCACTGATGATTGTCTATGCTCCGGCCCCGGACTTCTATATTATATAAATATTAAGAAATAGGGACCCGGTGGCGAGTACCTCTTTGAAAATTTTTTGTGATTCCCGGAAAAAGTGCAGACTGTGAGTCTAACCCGTCGCGAAGTCATCGACTCAGCGGAAACGCTGGTGATTAAAATTGGAACAAACGTTCTCTCCTGCCCGGACGATACACTCGACCCCGCACGGATCGAAACGCTGGCAGAACAGATTCACCGTGTCAAAACGACCGGACGCAAAGTCGTCGTCGTGTCCAGTGGTGCCATCGGTGCCGGCATGGGATTGCTGGGACTCAAAGAACGCCCCCGCGATCTGGGCCACCTGCAGGCCTCCGCCGCTGTCGGACAGGCACACCTCATCCGTCGCTATGACCGCTACTTACGCAAACACGGCTATCACGCCGCCCAGCTCCTGGTGACTGCCAACGATTTCAAAAACCGGACGCGCTATCTCAATGTACGTAACACCATCCATACGCTGTTTGAGTATGGTGCTGTCCCGATTGTGAATGAAAACGACACCGTCAGCATCCAGGAAATCAAGTTTGGCGATAACGATCACCTGGCCGCCATGGTCACCAGCCTGGTCAAAAAGCCGCTGCTGGTGATCCTGTCTGTCGTCGATGGTCTTTATAATGGCGATCCGAAATCTCCTGAAAGCACCCGCATCTCTTCGGTGCAGGACTGGACACCCGAATTACTCGCGCTGGCGACCGACGACAGCAGCTCGCGGGGAACCGGGGGCATGAAATCAAAACTGCAGGCCGTCCGCTCGGCGACTGCCGTCGGTGAGAATGTCATCATTGCCAACGGGACTCAGGAAGGGATTCTGGATCGCATTCTGCAGGGCGAGGATGTCGGTACTCTGTTTCACGCCCAGGGAGCCTCGGTCTCTGCCTGGAAACGCTGGATCGGCTATACCATCCGCCCCAAGGGACGCTTTCATCTTGATGAAGGTGCCACCCGCGCCATTCGTGAAGGGGGCAAGTCGCTCCTGGCGATCGGCATCCGCTCGATTGATGGCACCTTTGAGAGCGGCGAAGCAGTCACCCTCGTCAGTCCCAGTGGAGAGGAATTTGCCCGGGGTCTGACCAATTACAATTCCGGCGATCTGGCAAAAATCATTATGCACCGTTCCGATCAGATCGCTTCCATCCTGGGATCCGTTCCCTATTCGGAAGTGATTCACCGCGACAACCTGGCCGTCCTGGAAAATCATCCTGCAGTCTAGGAGACAATTCAATGTGGTTTACCGAAACAGCCATTCCCCCCATTGCCATCTGCTCCGTGATTGCAGCCATCCTGTTTATTCAGTACTACCTGAGGCGACAGTCAAAATACCTCGTGGGCATGGGTATTGCGTTGGTCATGCTGGTAGTTTCCTACATGGTTGAAATCAGCATCGTGACGCCCCGCGAACGCGTCGAAGCCGACCTCTATGCTCTGGCCAATGCATTTCAGCACAAAGAAGTAGATGCGACAATGGGCTTTATCAGCCCCCGCGCCATTCCGCTGCAAACCCTGGTCATGCTGGCGCTGAATACAGTCACAATCGACGGAGATCTGCGGATTACCGACGTCGAAACGGAAATGCTGGCCGACGACTCGATTGCCAAAACGCATTTTCGTGCCAATGGTGCGGCCACCTTTAAGGGCATCAGCGGTCGCGCACCCACCCGCTGGGAACTGACCTGGCAGCAGATCGGAGGCGAATGGAAGGTCACCGAAGCCCGGCGGCTGAATCCGATCACCGGCGACGAACTGCAGCCGATGGCCGTTCGCTGAGCAATCCGAAGATTATCTCTGGGCCACTTTGTAACCCTTGGGATAGCCGAGGGTCCGGGCAAAAAAGTCTTCCATCATCGGGAACGTCTGGGTCTGGTCTCTTAAGAAGACCGCGTGACCGGCTTCGTCGCTACGATAGTAAGTCACATCCCGGGCACCGGCAGATTTCAACGCAGCCACGAACTGGTCTGCCTGGCTTACATCCACGAAGGGATCCAGTACGCCATGCATCACCAGCATCGGCGGGGCATCCCCACGGACGTAAGTAATCGGCGAAATTTTCGCGACTTCCGTTTTCAATTCGTCTTCGTTCTTCCATGTCAAATGGATCATCCGCGGGAGATGCTCGATGCCATCTGCCCAGCTCAGGTAGTCTGTCGGCGTCGCGGTCACGCAGAATGCATTCAGTTCGCTGGACTGGTCGTGCCAGGGGGCACTTGAATCAACCTGCTGACTCTGTTTCATCAATCCGACCAGGCAGACCATGGAACCACCGTTCGCATTTCCAAAGGCGCCAATTCGTTCCGGGTCAATCTGGTACTTATCCGCATGTGCCCGCATCCAGCGAATGGCGCACTTCAGATCTTCCAGGCAGTCAGCAAATGAGGTTTCATCCGAAAGTCGATGATAAAGGCTGACACAGACGTAACCTTTGCGGGCGTAATGCAGGGGACCTGTTCGAGAGTGTCGAGTCGTGTTGTTTCCGCCCGAACCACCCCCGGCATAAACGAAGACCAGAGCCGGCCGTGGTTGAGTTTCCACCTGCTGAGGCAGAACCAGGTTCATCCGCCAGCGGGTCTTTTTGCCGGGGTGATAGACAACATCATCGACGACTTTTAAGTCTTTGGGCAGGGGCACAATATTCGAACGGGGAATGGAACTCAGCTGGCGCGCCGGTTCTTTCTCCTGCTTTTTTTCCACGTCCGGGATCAGGCAGACAACGATTCCCAGAAAAACGATTCCCAAAACGACACGTGTTACGAAAACCGGCATTGCGCCCCTCAACACTTCCTGTGAAATTGAAACTGAAATACAGTACTCAAACAAACCCCGGATCCATCCAAAAGTGTTCCTCACTTTTTTGAAAATGGAAAATATTTTTTTCGCCCCGCTCCCAGTCTGCCTCAGAAATTCGATTTTTGATTTGCAGGATTATATATAATCTGACAGAATAATAGATTATCTGGGATTGCCAGGACCTCCCGCAAAGGGACCATAATGAGGGTATCCGTTTCCCGCCTGAGTCTCTGAATCAATTAACACAAAGATGATCTGCCATGTTAGCGCGTACATGTCTGCTCTGTCTGATTCCTCTGGTATCGTTATTACCTCTCGGTGCTGCGGAAGCGCCGCCTGAAGCGAAGCAGAAAATCGATTTCGAGAAACAGGTCCTTCCCCTGTTGCAGTCGAAGTGCTTCGATTGTCACAACGCCGACACCCAGGAAAGCAAGTTCCGCCTCGACCGCAAAGCAGGCCTGCTCCGGGGAGGCGATTCGGGCGAACCAGCCATCATTCCCGGCCAGAGCGCAAAAAGTCACCTGCTCAAACTGGTGCGGGGAGAAGAGGCCGGCCTGCTGATGCCCCCCGACGAATCCGAACGGCTCACCGCAGCACAGATCCAGCTCTTGGCGGACTGGATTGATCAGGGCGCCCCGTGGCCCGGACCAGATGGCGTCGTCAAAGAGGAAAAACGGACGACCGATCACTGGTCCTTTCAGCCTCTGGCCAAAGTCACGCCCCCGGATACCAAAGACGCCTGGGTCCGTACCGGCATCGACGCTTTCATCCTGGATCGCCTCCAGCAGAAACAGTTGACCCATAATCCCCGCGCCGATCGCAGAACACTCATCCGCCGGCTCTACCTGGATCTCCTCGGTCTCCCCCCAACGCCCGCTGAAGTCGAACGCTTCGTGAATGACGAGAGCCCCGACGCCTGGGAGAAGCTGGTTGACGCCACTCTCAACAACCCGCACTATGGCGAACGCTGGGCCCGCTACTGGCTCGATCTCGTCCGCTTCGCTGAAACGCATGGCTTCGAAACCAACCGCGAACGACCACATGCCTGGCCTTACCGCGACTACGTCATTCAATCACTCAACGCAGATAAGCCCTACAACCAGTTCATCAAAGAGCAGATAGCCGGTGACAGTTTTGGCGACCCGACCGGTACCGCCTATCTCGTCGCGGGCCCCTACGATCAGGTCAAAAGCCCCGACATCAACCTGACCCTCATGCAGCGTCAGAACGAACTCGACGACATGATCAATACCACGGGTACCGCTTTCCTGGGCCTCACCCTGGGGTGTGCCCGCTGTCACAATCATAAATTCGATCCCGTGACCCAGGCCGACTACTATTCGATGCAGGCCATCTTCGCCGGCGTCAAGCACGGCGACCGCAGTCTGCCGACTCCCGCGTCACAACAGAAAGAAATCCGCCAGAAACAGACGCGTATCGCGAAACTGAAATCCGAACTGGAACCCTATCGCCGCCGACCCGAGTCCCGCCGCTTCGTCTCCATCGACGATCAACTTTCACCAGCAAAGACGTCTCCCCGTCTGGATGTCCTGCAGACGCGTGCCGGTTTCGGCGTTAATCCTGCAGGCACCGATCCAGGGGCAAAGGACGATCCCGGCAGCCCCACCCGCTCGCCCAACCTGAGTGGCGGTAAATACAGCTGGTGGAAAAACGAGCCAGGCAAACCCCTGGTCGCCTGGAAGCCCGGGCAAACCGGTGACTATCGCCTCTGGCTCTCCTGGGGCTGTGGGTACGAGTCGCATAGCACCGATGTCCGTTATGTTCTGGACCGCGATGGAAACCCCCAGACCACAGATGACTGGCAGGAAGTCGCCCAGGTCGATCAGCAACGCTTCGCCGATGGAACGAAACCAGCCCGCAGAGCGGCCCTCTGGAGCGGTTTCCACGATGCGGGTGTCGTCACACTTGAACCGCAGAACGCCCTGCTCCTGGTGGGCGGCAAACACGGCACCGCTGTCACTGCGGACCTCATCCTCTGGGAGTCAGTAACTCTCTCCCCCTCCGATCAGAGCCTGCCTAAACCAGTGTTCCGGAAACCGGTGCAACCCACCCACAATGTGGAACGCATCAGCCCGGTGGAAACCCGCTTCGTACGTTTTACGGTTCACGCCACCAACAGCAGTGCTCCCTGTCTGGATGAACTGGAAATCTTCTCCGGCGGGCAGAACGTCGCCCTCGCTTCCGCAGGCGCAAAAGCCACCTGTTCCAGTGCATTGCCCGGATATCCGATTCACAAGCTGGAGCACATCAACGACGGCAAATACGGCAACAGCCACAGCTGGATTTCCCACGAGAACGGCGGCGGCTGGATCCAGATCGAACTCCCGCAGACCACGGCCATCGATCGCATCGAATGGGGCCGTGATCGCGAAGGCAGATACAGCGACCGCGTCCCCGTCGATTATTTCATCGAGGTCTCAGAGACCGGCACTGACTGGCAGACGATCGCCGGCTCCAGTGACCGACTTCCCCTCACGCTGCCTGCCGATACACTCCAGGCCGCCAGCACCACCTACCATTTCGACCACCTGCCCGCCGAACAGGCCCAGGCTGGCAAGCAGCTGCTTACCGAACTGAAGCAGCAACAGAGCGACCTCAAACGCCTGCAGAAATCAGACATCGTCTATGCAGGTAAATTCATGCCACCCGGACCGACCCACCGCCTCTATCGAGGCGAACCCCTGGCCAAACGCGAACAGGTTCCGCCGAATGCCCCCGAGATCTTTACCGATCTGAAACTGAGTACCACTGCTCCCGAAAACGAACGCCGCAAACGGCTGGCCGAGTGGATCGCTTCTCCGGAGAATCCACTGACCGCACGCGTCATCGTGAACCGCCTCTGGCAGTTCCACTTCGGTAAGGGGCTGGTGACAACGCCCAGCGACTTTGGAGCAGGCGGCGTACCACCCACGCACCCCGAACTGCTCGACTGGCTCGCGCAGGAACTGATCGCACATGACTGGTCCCTCAAACACATTCATCACCTGATTCTTACCTCCGCTACATATCAGCAGTCCGGTCAACCTAATCCCCGGGCACTCAAGGTCGATGCCGCCTCCCAGCTCTGGTGGCGGTTCCCGCCCCGCCGTCTCGAAGCTGAGCCGATCCGCGATTCGATTCTCGCTGTGACCGGCGTATTGGATCTCAAGATGGGCGGACCCGGTTTCAGTGCTTTCGAAGTCGAAGCGGAGAACGTGCGGCACTATCACCCCAAGAAAACCTACGGCCCCCCTGACTGGCGCCGCATGATCTATATGACCAAAGTCCGCATGGAACAGGATTCCGTCTTCGGTCTGTTCGACTGTCCCGACGCCGCCACCTCCGTCGCCAAACGCAGTCGCTCTACAACGCCGCTGCAGGCATTGAATCTGTTCAACAGCCGGTTCCTGCTGCAACAGGCCGACCTGTTCGCCCAGCGTCTGGAACGCGAGCATCCCGGCGATCAACGGGCCCAGGTCAAACGGGCCTTCGAACTCTGTTATTCACGTCCCCCCACCGAGTCCGAGCTCAGCGATTCGGTTCAGTTCATTCAGACAGAAAAACTGCCCGCCTTCTGCCGGGCGCTGCTCAACAGCAACGAGCTTCTGTTTATTCAATAGGTCAACTTCACCAGGCATTGAGAGTCACACATGAGCGCTCCTCAAAACCCGTTTCCCGCGAATCGTCATCTGCTTAACCGCAGAAACTTCCTCGGTCAGTCCGTCAGCGGTTTGAGCAGTATCGCCTTCTCCGCGATGCTCGCCGAACAGCATCTGCTTGCCGCGGAGAAAGAACCCCGGTTGACCGTGGGTGGTAAAGCCCCCATCCGGCCCGAAATTGATCCGGGCAAGCCTTTCGCCCCCCGCGATGCCCATTTCCCGGCCGCGGCGAAAAATGTCATCGTCATTTTCTGCTCGGGAGCCTGCAGTCATCTGGATACCTTCGACTACAAGCCGTCGCTCGTCAAAATGCACGGCAAGCCGATGCCTGGCGGCGACAAACTCGTTACCTTCCAGGGCCAGCAGGGGAACCTCACGCAGAGTCCCTGGAAATTCAAACCGCGAGGCGAATCGGGCAAGATGATTTCCGACCTCGTGCCCCACCTCGGGGAACTGGCCGACGACATCTGCTTCCTGCATTCCATCAAAGGCAAGACGAACACACACGGCCCGGGCGAAAACTACATGTCGACCGGCTTCACCCTCGACGGCTTCCCCAGTATGGGTGCCTGGACCAGCTACGCTCTGGGCAGCGAAAATCAGGACCTCCCGTCCTACGTCGCGATTCCCGATCCCCGCGGCACGCCACAGGCTTCCGTCAACAACTGGGGGCCCGGCTTCCTTCCCGCGGCTTTTCAGGGAACCGATTTCAATGCCGCACAGCCCATTCGTAACCTGGATCGTCCCGCCTCCATCGATGCGAAAACCGATCGCGCCACCCGCAGTTTTCTGCAGCGCCTCAACGAACAGCATCTGGCCCGTTTCCCCGGCGATTCCGAACTCGCGGCCCGCATCTCCAGCTACGAACTGGCTGCCCGCATGCAGCTCAGTGTTCCCGAAATCAGCGATCTCTCGCAGGAATCAGCCAGCACCATGCATATGTACGGCATCGATGACAGCGAAAACCAGCTCAAAGCGGCTTACGCGAAGAACTGTCTCCTCGCCCGTCGCCTGATCGAGAAAGGCGTCCGCTTCGTTCAGCTCTTTAACGGAGCCTACCAGACGGGCGGGGAAGGGGTCAGCAACTGGGACGGACACAAAAAGATCAAGGATCAGTACAGCATCCACGGTCCGGTTCTCGACCAGCCCACCGCGGCCCTCATCAAAGACCTCAAACAGCGCGGCCTGCTCGAAGACACGCTGGTCGTCTGGTGTACCGAATTCGGTCGCATGCCCACCTTCCAGAAAGGGGCCAGCGGTCGCGACCACAATCCCGAAGGCTTCACCTGCTGGCTCGCCGGTGCCGGCGTTAAAGCCCCCTTTACCTACGGAGCCACGGACGAATTCGGCTACAAGGCCGTCGACAATGTCGTCACCGTCCACGACTTCCACGCGACGATTCTCCACCTGCTCGGACTGGATCACGAACGCCTGACCTTCTATCACAACGGCCTCGAACGTCGACTCACCGATGTGGAAGGGACCGTCGTGAAAGAGATCCTGGCTTGAAAAGTGTGAGTGAGTCTAGTTGTTACATGACCGAAAAGTAAATTTAATTTCAAAGAGTAAAAGTGAATGGCTGCAGTTGTTTCAAAAGAGTTAATGCACGGCTCCCGTCGCCAGACCCTGGTTCAGCAGGTTCTGCTCAAGTTTTTTCAGGGTGAATACCAGCCCAACCAGCGGATGACGGTCCAGTCCCTCGCTCGCGAATGGAACGTCAGTGCCACCCCCGTCCGCGAGGCGCTCGTCGAACTGGAAGGCATCGGCATCGTCGAAATCTATCCCAACCGGGGCGCCGTCCTGCGGAACTTCGGTGCCAGGGAACTTCGTGAAATCTGTCAGGTCCGCCGCATCCTCGAGAGTGAAGCCGCCCGCTGTGCCTGCGGCCACATCACACCCCACGAACTCGCCCAGCTGGAACAGATCTTTACTGAGCTTTCCACGGCCAAGCGGACCGTGGCCTGGTCGGAAAAGACCCAGGAATGGGACGACTACCTGCACGAACTGATTTACCGCGCCTGTGACAGCGAACGGCTCGTGCTCGAAATCAGCCGCTACAAAGCCCTGCATCGCACACTCAGACAGGTCCGTCACAACAAACGGCAGAACGTCAAAGACTACGACCGTATGGAAGAAAATGCAGAGCACCTCCGCATCGTCCAGGCCCTCGCCTCCGGAGATCCGGAAGCAGCCGCCCGGGCAATGAACGATCACCTCGCCCAGACCCCCATTGGCCTGGTCCGCGATCTGTTCGAACAAGAGGCATAAAGGGTGAGAAAGCCTGTTCCCACCCATTTATCAGGCGAAAACAGCGTCCATTTGGTGTTCGCGGGAATTTCATTAAAGATCTGCCCGCTGAATGCTGATCTAGTCTTAAATATTCGTGTCATTTCCGTTGGAATCCTTCCAACCGATTCAGCTGGCCTATTTTATGAAGAGAATAGTGAGAACCATTGACGGCTTCTCCGTGTCTCTCTAAACTGTGCCACTGATCCAATGACGGGGCGTAGCTCAGCTTGGCTAGAGCGCTTGCTTTGGGAGCAAGAGGTCGCACGTTCGAATCGTGTCGCCCCGACTTTTAAACCCTTGTTGAAACAGGGTTTACGGAATCGAAAACTGGTCCACTATCTGCCAAATAGTAGTGGTCCAGTACGTGGTCCGTTATTCTGTAATTTTCTGTGTAAGATTACACCCTCTGAAACGCCCAGGATCGCTTCTCTAGCCCCTCGATCAAAAACATGGGCTTTTTCCGGCATTCTGCCTTAAATCGCTCCTGAGAGCCTCTCAGGAGGCACATCTGTGCTAATTACCTCACGCGACACACACAGTGCTGCTCATGGATCGGAGTACGGATTCACTTGATCAGCAGCAAAGAGCGCAATTGCAAATGTCCGTGATTTTATAGAGAGAGCTAGCGAAGGACGAGAATGTGGCCCTCCGCACCAACATGAGCTGGATCGATGCCTGCCTCAATCCAACCCAGTGTTTCGTTTTTCTCGTGGGCCCACGCTGTCAGTGCAGCCAGCCAAGCATCGAAAGTGTGATCGGATTCAATGACTTCTTCGGGAGGAATTACCGGAAGCAACTCGCGGGGAGTCTGGCCCATCCAGGCCGGATTGGATTGGAGCAGATCATAGATGATACGACGGTTTCCAGCTGCCTCCAAATTATTTCCCTTGTAGCCGGCAACAACATTCAAGGTCTCATTCGTCACCACCGTCGAATCACTTCGATATAAGCGTTCTATGGCGGAATAGAGGAACATCCGGGGGTGCGCCTCAATGATGAGACCTTCGCCACGGCGTGCAGCGCTGGCAGCGGCGAGCCGCTGATTCGGTTTCGCATCAGGAGCGATTTGTTGTAACAACCAGGCTAGACAGGCTGGTACGATTTGCAATCCGGCTGCAGATTGCACATGTGAACCGCCGTTGAAGTAGCTTGCCCTCGGATACTGTTCTCTCTCGGCGTTACTGCGTGCGCGCCAAAGCTGATTGGTTTGATACATGGTAGCATGGTTACGCAACCAGCGTTCGGTTTCCCGCGTCTTATAACCGTCGCCGCCTAGATCCGGAGGCAGGTGGCCTTGAACGAGCTGTGTGAGACCCCATGACACGCCTAATGGGCAATCTATGGCCCGCCGCTGGATGTCCTCAGGCTTGTTTGGTCCAGTCAACAGCACTTGGAGTGCCTGGCTGTCATCGGAAACATAGCAACGGCCAAGATTCGCCTGAATATGAGCAAAGTCGATTCCTTCGTAGATCACTTGGATTCTCCGCATTTCAGTTATCTGGCTCCTGTCCCCGACTCATAAAATGGAGACGGTATCTCCGGTTATAGCCGGTGCACATGTCTGCAAACTTATTCCGTGCGGTTTAGCACTTCATATTCGTCGTGTTGGTCCTCTGGTAGGGGCAACTGGTAGTGGTAAAAGTAGCTTCCTCAGAGCCGTCATTCTTAGCCTTGCTCTGCAATACACACCAAACGAAGTAACCATCAGCATTCTAGACCCCAAAGGCCTCGACTTCGGAGCCTACATCAAACTTCCCCATGTAGGAGCAAACCGTTCTGTCGATGAACCTGAAGCCTGCATCGAGTATCTCAATAAGATTCTCGAGCACGAAATGCCCGCACGCAAAGCAGCACTCCGTAAGAGCGGCTACCCCAGCGTTCAACAACACAACGAGGAAGCCGTCGCCGAGGATTATGACACAATCCCACACCACGTCATAATCATCGACGAATACGCTGATCTTAGCATGAGCGCCGGGAAAGCCGCCTCCGAATTAGAGCAAAACGTGTGTCGTCTCGCCCAAGTGGGGAGAGCCTTCGGGTACAGTATAATCCTTGCCACCCAACGCCCAAGCGTCGATATCGTCAGCGGTAAAATCAAAGCCAACTTCCCCTGTCGTATTAGCTTCAGACTCCCCACTAGAAACGACAGTCAAGTCATCCTTGACGAAGCCGGCGCGGAAGACCTTCTCGGAAATGGGGATGCAATAGTCAAGTCGAGCAGCAGTGGACTTCGGGTTCAAGGTTACTACGTTCCTACCGCCGAGGAGATGGCTATAATAGCACACCTCACTTCCACACGGCCGATCATTTGAAGAGTTTCTCTACCGTTGAAGTGTGAGCTATGTACAACTTCATTTAAAACTTTAAGTAGGATTATTTTAGATCTTGATTTATCATCGAACGTAAAAGTGCTTTTGGAAATCGCCAAAGCAAAAAGTTGGACTCTACCTAGCTGACAAATAGGTGGGACTGGTGTAAAAATGTCTGGGTAAGTAGAGGTTGCCACAACTCACCACTGTGGCATCAGAACCCCAAAATATTTGAGCAGGCAATACATCTTCAAACCAGTGTCATGAGCCTTGGAGATGCACCTGCACGACAAAGATGGTCTATAGCTTCGAGATGTGCATGCAAATGAGGCCCACCTGGATGCGAGAATGCCGCAACGAAAGTAGACCCACCGTAGCTGATTCCGCATGGTGTAGTGATTTGAACTGCATCTCCCTCTGCGGAGATGCGGAGGGCGTCGCAAAGTCAATGTGCTGATTCTGGTTATCCAGGATCAGCAGATCGAGTTGTGCGATCTGCTTTTTCAGGCGGATTCACCGCAGCGATCAGTTGCATGCTGACAAACCGACTATGAATCTCGATTAAATACTCAGGAAAAATCGGTTATAAGAACTCCTAAAAAGTACTTTTGAACTCCTTCAAACAGGCTACTTTCGGTTCTTCAACACGACTGGGCGTGTCCTCAATAATACTGCCGGATATACCCATACGCCCGGTCGAATAGTTCCTGGTCTTTATGCAGCTTGTATTTCAATAGTGTTTTTCGCAGAGCCTTTTGTACGTCACGCTCACCAGCAGACGTATTTTGCCAGCCGGGAAAGCGGACAACGCGAACAATATCGTCTATGTCTTTGACAATCCGCTCCACAATCACTGGCGTGTCTTCGGTCTTTACTTCCGTGAACAGTTCCGTGAGTGCAGCGATGGCCTTATCCTGCTCCTCCTCTGGATCGACTTGCTGTTCCGCCTCGACCATGTCTTTAGCCAGTTCCAACAGCTGCTTGAGAAACTGTTTACTGTCGATCAGACCTTTTTCGTGGCGATCTTTGATCTTCTCCAGCCGTTCACCCAGATCGACGAACTTGGGATCGCCAGCATGTTTTCTGAGCCGGGCGATCAACTGTATTGCCAGCTTCTTGCCTTTCTTGCCAGGGTCTGGTGCGCCGAGCACGCTTTCTAGTACCTCGGCATCCATGACAAGTGTTTCGATGTCGTCCTGAACTGTGTCGAGTTCGGTATTCTGATGAATCAGATCGATGGTTTTGGCGCCCAGTACATGCCACAGCAACTTGCCATTCCCACTAGGCGGTTTGACGGATTCATAAATCTGCGTCAACCAGCGGTAATCTGCTTCATAAAGTGACAGGCTCGGATCTGGTGATAATGCCTCCCAGATACGACCGAGCAGCGAGTATTCCGCAGCAAAGGCGTCTCTCTTTTCGTTATCGGGTAGGCAATCCTGAGCGGCAATCAAGCCTTCGTACCCACCCACGGTGCGATCAACGTTCGGGAAGAAAGTTAGACACTTGGCGACCTGCTTAGGCAGGTCCTTCTTTACTTCATCCAGATTTGTGATGATCTGCTGGACTGCTTTCTCATCAAAGTCCAATGCCTGGGCTACATCATCGAAGATACCAATGTAATCGACTATCAAGCCATGAGTCTTGATGGGATAGATACGGTTAGTGCGGCAGATCGCTTGCAGGAGGTTGTGATCCCGCATTGGTTTGTCGAGATACATTACCTGCAGAATTGGTGCATCGAAACCGGTCAGAAGTTTGGATGTGACGATCAGATACTTCAGTGGATCGCCTGGATCGCGGAACCGGTCGAGTAACTTCTCTTCTTCATCTCGTGATCTTTGATGGACTTTCCAATCGTCGGGATCTCCCTGAGTGACGTGCATCACGATAGCGCTGCAATCCGGGTCACCTGTGATGTCGTCCATCGCATCTTTGTAGAGCACGCAGCACTCGCGGTCGAAGGTCACCACCTGGGCCTTGAAACCGTTCGGCTCGACCTTGGACTGATAGTGATCGACGATGTGCTCCACCACGCCCCGCACCCGTTCGGGCGATTTGACCAGCACGGCCATCTTGGCGGCGCGTTTGGCGAGGTCATCCCGGTCCTGTTCGCTCAGGTCCCCAGTGATTTGCTTGTACGCATCATCAATCGCGTCCTTATCGATCTTCAGTTTAATCTCGGGTGACTCGAAGTGCAGCGGAAGCGTAGCCTTGTCGCGGATCGACTCCTGGAATGTATACCGGCTGAGGTAACCTTTCTCATCTTCATCAGCTCCGAACGCCCAGAAGGTGTTCTTGTCGGCTCGGTTGATCGGTGTGCCAGTGAGACCGAATAGAAAAGCATTTGGCAGGGCCTCCCGCATTTTGCGGCCGAGGTCGCCTTCCTGGGTGCGGTGTGCTTCGTCCACCATCACGATGACATTCTTGCGCGAGTTAAGCACTCCCTCTGCTTCGCCGAACTTGTGAATCGTGGTGATTATGACCTTCCGCACATCCTGGGAGAGCAGAGTCTGAAGCTCCTCGCGGCTCTCCGCCTTGATCATGTTCGGCACGTCAGCGGCGTTGAATGTGGCAGTGATTTGCGTGTCGAGGTCGATCCGGTCGACCACAATCAACACGGTCGGATTGCCGAGCACTGGGTGCATCCGCAGTTTCTGCGAGGTGAAGACCATCAGCAGCGATTTACCGGACCCCTGAAAATGCCAGATCAGCCCCTTTTTGATTTGGCCCTCGACAACCCGTTTGACGATGAGGTTGGTACCTTCGTACTGCTGATAGCGGCAGATGATCTTGATTCGGCAGTGTTTCTTGTCGGTGGCGAAGATCGTGAAGTTTTGCAGGATGTCGAGTACCACCTCGGGACGCAGGATGCTGGTGACCGACTTCCGCACATCGGCCAGCGAGCCTTCCTGCTGATTATCGGAATCTCGCCACGGTCCCCAGATATCGAGCGGCATCCGCACCGAACCATAGCGTAAGGCTTTGCCCTCGGTGGCGAAGCTGAAGACGTTCGGCACGAACATCGCCGGCACGCTTTCTTCGTAGTCGTCGTGAACCTGGCTGGCACCATCCACCCAGGTCACCGCCGGCCGCACGGGCGTCTTGGCTTCGCCGATGATGATCGGCAGTCCATTGACCAGTAGCACCACATCGAACCGCTTTTCCAACTGGCCGACCTTGTACGTCCACTGGTTGCAGACGACCAGCTCATTGTTGGAGGGAGTCTCGAAATCGACCAAACGGACGGTGGTGTGTTCTCCGTTCGGCCCGAAGGGCATCGTCTTGTCGCCCTTGATCCATTCGGCCAGGGCCTCGTTGGACCGGACGAGCCCGTCGTTCTGCACGGACAGCAAAATCGCCCGCAGCTTGTAAATCACCTCATCGGCGCGATCCGGCTGCTCGGCGATCTCGGGGTTGAGTTTGATCAGTGCCTGACGCATTGACGATTCAACAAAGACATCCGAAGCCTGCCGCGACAGCGATGGCCCGGCCGCATAGGTCCAGCCGTTCGACACAGCGGCATCGAGGACCATTTGTTCGACCGTATTGGCTTCATTGAACGTCATTCAAACAGCTCCTTTTGTTCTGGAACCACGCTCCGATACGCCTGCTTAGGATGATTGGGATCATCCGGGTATTTCCTCGCAAGCAACTTTTTCTCAAGCATCGGTTTCAGATAACTTTTGAGAACACGGGCCTGATTACGTTGCACGAGTTCGGCGATGTCACGACCTGTGAGCTCTCGAACTCGGCACAGATTCAAAATGACACTCTGCATTTTCTTGGGAGCCAATCGCTTATTTTCACGTGCATCGGACGCGATCTTCAGCAATACGGGGTCTTGATCCGGCAAGTACGTGGCAGTGGCGTCTTCAGTTGCGCCCGGAGTATTCTCGCTTGCGCCCCGACCTGCTCCTTCTGCGCCCAGAGCTAAGTCCTTTGCGCTCGGAGCCGAAGGTTCGGACAGTCTCCTAAGGCGTTCAGACCACCTGTACGTCGCTCCTCGCCCGTGTCCATCCCGCTCCAGGAGGTCGCTGCTGACCAAATTCTTCAATAGTTTGGTCAAATCCGATGGATGGCGTTCGGTCAACGATTGCAAACGAAAGTTGGACACCGAACCTTCGATGTCGGCAGTCACCAGTGCTTGGACTTCATCTGCATTCAGGCGTTGCAACTCGTCGCCGATGATGCGACGAATTTTTTCGACGGCGGAATCAGGAAGTAGACTCACCATTGGCATCGTGACGGTCACGCGGTCGGGGCGGTGCTGTTCTGCCAAGGTCGGCACACGCCAGCGGACGCTTTTCCATCCTTCCCGAATCTTGTCGATCCCAGAACCGGCCTTTTCACCAAGCCCGATCAGAGTGAACATGGTTTGCAGTGTCTCATTACGACATTCACTCACGCTGCCACGAACAAGCTGCTCGAAGGAAACCAAGAGGTTCCCCGGATCAGAAAACTCCAGCCGATCGAAGTGATGTTCCATCACGATCCCGCCCTGACCGCGATAGTCGGCGTGTATCAGGCAGTTCACCATCGCTTCCCGGACTGCTTCGTGAACGAGAGTATCATCGCGCCGCACGATCACCGCATTGCCAAGTTCCGGGTCCGGCTCCTTTTGGTAGCCGAACGGAATTTTCAACCCTTCTGTCAATCGGGGATAGACTCGAAAGAAAAACTGAAACAGATTGCAGTTCCAGGTCCCGTCCTGCCAGACACGGTCGACCCAACGAACATTGGGGTCTTCGCTGCGGCGGTCGCGATAGTCGAGCTGAAACCGAATCCCGGATGCCGGGTCTTTGATTGCTTGTTCTTTCCCGAACATCAGCAGTCCTGCGACCGTCAATCCCTCCTCACCAGTATTACGGTCTTTTCGCAGGCCGCCGATCTTGCGAAGGAAGCCGGACACGTCTTCATTCAGCCAGGGGTGAGTTTCATCACGCGAGCGAAAGCGGTTGCGATAGGCCTGGAGTGACTCCATGTGAATGTCATCCATTCCAAATTGTGGCAGCACTCGCGAATCGGCCGACTGTTCTTCTGCATCCGACATCATCCGACGCACTTCGTTCTCGTCGCAACGATAATCGCCCTCGTGATACCGGCGGTAGGTCCCTGTCAGCGGATTCGGAGCGAGGAACACAGGTCGTTGATGACGATCAGCTCGCGGGACCTCAATAACCAGCACGTCATCACCTTCAATAGGCACGACGCGCACGCTCTCATTTCGCAGCAGATTATGGCTGACGTGACCCTTGTTATTGACATTGTTCCAAAAGTCTTGTCGTATCTTCTCGGCGTCGTCGAGTCCCTGGATCTCGAATCGGTTTCCGCCGCGTTGTTTCACACCAAGAACAATGATACCGCCATCGGTATTTGCAAAAGCGCTGTACGTTTCCCACAGAGACTTCGGCATACCACCGCGAGCCGACTTGAACTCGATCTCGTGGTCTTCACCCAGCGTCAATGCTTCGAGCAGGCGATCAGTATCCACGGCCACCTCCGCAGGACATTGGCTGGTCAGCGATCTCGGGGTTGAGTTTGATCAGAGCCTGGCGCAATGGCGATTCAACAAAGATATCCGAAGCCTGACGCAAAAGCGATGGCCCTGTCACATAGGTCCGGCCGTTTGATACACAGACATCAACAACAATTTGTTCGACGGTGTTGGCTTCATTGAACATGGCCAGGGGGCTCCGATAACCACATGTGCAATAGTCTGTTGCGCATGTCGATGATACGTGTGACGTGGCTTAGTGCTTGATTACGCGTTCTTTCAGCAGCCATGAAATAGTCCGCAATCTCTTGTTGTTCATCGAGTGAGGGAACAGGGAGCTGTGTCCCTTCAACATCAAATCTGCTTATGTGGGGAAGATCAGTTCCCTGCTGAACACGTTGCAGCTGCCACTTGAACGATACTGAGTGAATAAACGCCCAGAGGTAATCAGCGTCGAGATCGGCAGAGAGCTGAAAACGTCCTACGCGCTGCAAAAGCAGTGCAGGCAAGTCGTCGTCGCTTATCCGCGCAATCTTGAATCCACTACCGACAAATGGGCGGTCCATTGCAATGACAATGTCGCCCGACTCTAACACGTACTCTGCGACTTCTTGACGACGAGCCGTAGACCAATACCGCGTATCTTCCTCTGCCCAGTTGAAGCTGTTCACGCCTACGTTCGAGCAGCGAAGGAGTCGGTCACCACTTGTGGCGAACTCTGCGCTCTTGAACGGAAAACCTGATTGAAGTTTGCAGCAATCACCAAGTCGACGAAGCGATTCCTTTGCGCGGAGTTCGGCCTGAGTGGGGGTTACCTTGAATCGAAGTGGGTCGATTGGGAAGAATGTATTGGATAGCACGCGGAGCATTTTCCATGTGTCATCCGCCACTGAGAGAAAGGATTCAGCCGTTTCTACGACAGCCCGAAGTATACAAGCGATTCGCTTCTGCTCATCAATAGGTGGGAGGGAAAACTTCTGTATGCGTAGTGTTTTCCAGTTGATCGTGGGCGAAAGTGAGCCGACCGAGATGTCTACGGCTCGATCCATGAACATGTCACTCTGCATGAAGAAGGGTAAGAACTCAGGGACAATGAAATCTGCTTTGGCACGCAATACCATTGCATGGGCAGAACAGATGCCAGCACGGTCGGCAACTGCGAGCTTACGTTGATAGGCACGACGTTTGCCGAAGATAACGTCGCCTTTCTGGAATCCTAGCTTCTGTCCGATGACATCGTCTGGGGTTCCCCATCGACGAATCTTCAGCGACTCGGGGTCGAGATGCTCCAGTCCGACATAGACTCCCAAGTCTGTTTCCGCCGGATTAACGCGATCATTGACGTTTCGTGCGATCTCATCAAAACGAACCATCCGCCAGCCTTCGGGCAGCTTGCCATTGTCGGAAATGGATTCGATTGTGGTATCTGATTTAGTCGCCAAGCCCCGCCTCCTCTAAAGTCGTGAACAACGCATCCATCGACTGCCGCAACTCACGCGAGCTGGTCTGCCAACTCTCGATCGCCTCGTCCAATGACGGTCCCTGATCCATCTCACGGTTACCGTTCGTCGACTCGGGACGAACGTAGAGAGGGATACTCAGATTGTGCTGCTGGCTGCGAATTTCATCGAGCGTAACCAGCCGCGAAAATCCCTCCTGGTCTTCATCGCTGTTGTACGCCGAGACGATGCGTTGAATGTGGTCATCGGTCAGGAAACTTTGAGCCCGCTCGCGAGTGACTTCGCCCACCGCATTGATGAACTGAATCTTGCCTCTCCGTCTCTTGGGTTTCTTCATCCGGCAGACGACGACGCAGGCTTCCATTGGCGAGTTGTAGAACAGGTTCGGCCCCAGCCCGAGCACGCAGTCGATCACATCGTGCTCGACCAGCTTTTTTCGCATCTCGGTTTCTTCGTTGCGGAACAGCACACCGTGCGGAAATAGGATCGCACAGCGGCCGGACTTGGATTCGAGGCTTTGAATGATGTGTTGCCAGAAGGCGTAGTCGGCTCGGCCTTGTGGCGGGGTGCCGTAGATGTTACGTCCCCAAGGATCGGCACTGAACGCGGCCCGATCCCATTGCTTGATGGAATACGGTGGATTGGCCAGACACACATCAAACTGTTGCAGCCGATCGCCGCTGACAAACTGTGGGCTGCCCAGCGTATCGGCCCGTTGAATCTGAAAGTCCTCGATACCATGCAGGAAGCAGTTCATCCGGGCGATGGCGGAGGTCATCAAGTTTCGCTCCTGCCCGAAAAGTTTGAGCATCCGCCATTCCTTGTTCTGCCGCCGCAGATGGGTCACGCATGACAGCAACATGCCGCCGCTGCCGCAGGTCGGATCGTAAATCGACTCGCCCGCCTGTGGTTGGAGCAACTCGGTCATCAGATGTACGACAGTGCGGTTCGTGTAAAACTCGGCTGCCGTGTGCCCCGAATCGTCGGCAAACTTCTTGATCAAGTATTCGTAACCAACGCCGAGTTCATCCTCGGGACAGTTGGCCACCGACAGCATGAGCTTGCTGAAATGCTCGATCAGTTCCTTGAGCATGTGATCCGGCAACCGATCCTTGTTGGTCCACTGAGCATCCCCAAAAATGCCAAACAGCTTTTGCGGGTTCGCCGTCTCGATGGACCGCATCGCATCCTGAAGCGCCTTGCCGACGTTCTTGCTGACCTGCCGAGTCTGCGACCAGTGAGCGTCCTCGGGAATTTGAAACCGGTGATTCTCCGGGAACAGAGCATACTGCTCGTCACCGCCGGATTCCTCCAGTGCCAACGCGACTTCCTCGTCATAGACATCGCACAGCCGTTTGTAGAACAGTAGCGGGAAAATGAACTGCTTGTAATCCCCCGCGTCGATGTACCCGCGCAGCAATACCGCCGCGCCCCAGAGATAGCTTTCGAGTTGAGATTGGGTGATGTGTTTGTTCATTCGATCTAACTATGAGTCACGACAAGAGCGCAACTTTGGTGTTGCGAAGTGCGACGTATTCTTGGGACGTTCGTATCGTCTGAATCCTTTTCTCGTTGTCTTGAGGAAACACTTCAACGATCATTAGTTTGTCAATGTCTTCGTTTTGCAGTACCAGCCACCATTCCGGCACTGGAGTTCCGTTCTCGAAACCGTCCTCATCACCACCTGGAATAAAGGGAGCACGAACAACTGAGTCTGGAGAAGTGGGTGGTTCGATAACGTAGGCAGCAAGAATCGGATCACCAGTTTTGTGTCCACCCCAGCCAGTCCAACCCCCCGGCGAGTGACTAAAAAACGTGGGTTCTGAATACTCAACAAGCTCCAAGCGTCCATTTTTACTGCTGTGAAACCAGCAGCCTTGAAATCGCGCTGGAACTTCATTGGCCGCTTGGAGCGCTAATGCTTCTTCGGCAGTTCCGTTCAATGATTGTCTGGGCATCAAACTAATCCATCCTTACCAAGAAGTTCTTTCAATCGATCCTCGGCTTCATACGCTTGTTCCAAACTGGTCTTCAGGTTTGCCATGGCCTCCGCGACGCTGATAGCCTCCTCCTCAACAACCGGCTCGACGTAGCGTGGAATGTTGAGGTTGAAGTTGTTCTCCTTGATTTCATCCAGCGAGACCAGCCGTGCGACGCCTTCGACGTCTTCGTGGGCTTCGTACCACTGATAGATTTGATCGACGTGCTCGGGTAGCAGTTCGTTTTGAGCACGGCCTTTCTTGAACTCGCGGGAGGCGTCAATGATGAGCACTTTTTTGCGGTACTTGGCCGGTTTGCGTTGCCGGAAGACCATGATGCACGCGGCCAGCCCGGTGCCGTAGAACAGGTTTTGCCCAAGGCCGATGACGGCATCGAGGCTGTCCATGCCGAGTAGCTTCTTGCGAATCTTCCCTTCGGCCCCCATGCGGAACAGTGCTCCGTGCGGAAGCACAACGGCCATGCGGCCCGATTTGGGAGCCATTGACATGATCATGTGCTGAACCCAGGCGTAGTCGCCGCTCTTGGCTGGGGGCATCCCGGCGAAGTTGCGGCCGTAAGGATCGCTGGTCCAAACGTCATCGCCCCACTTTTCGAGCGAGAAGGGCGGATTGGCGATCACGCAATCAAACGTGGCAAGGCTATCGCCAGTGTGGAAGGCCGGCTGTCGGAGGGTGTCGCCGCGCACAACCTGGAAGTCTTCCACGCCATGCAGGAACAGATTCATGCGGGCGATGGCCGAAGTGGTCAGATTCTTCTCCTGGCCGAACAGTTTTCCCCAGAGGGTTTTGATGTTGCCACCCGCCTCGCGAACGTGATGAATCGCCTCGATCAGCATACCTCCGGTCCCGCAGGCCGGATCATAGATCGTTTCGCTTTCACGGGGATCGAGGATACGAGCCATCAGGTTGACCACGCTTCGTGGGGTGTAAAACTCCCCCGCCTTTTTATTGGTGGCGTCAGCGAACTTCTTGATCAGGTACTCATAGGACTGTCCGAGTACATCGGCGCGGGCGGCTTTGTTGCCTAGCGGTAACTTGGAGAAGTGTTCGATCAGGTCGCAGAGCAACGCATCGGATAGACGGTCTTTGTTGGTCCATTGAGCGTCGCCGAAAATGCCGTACAGCGTATCGGGGTTGGCTTTCTCGATTTCGCGCATCGCCCGTCCCAGGGCTTTGCCGACGTTGGTGGTCTTTTTGCGGACATCGTCCCAGTGGCAATCGTCCGGAATTTGAAAGCGGTGGTTCTCTGGGAACAGGGCGTATTGTCGATCCCCGTCTGATTCTTCCAGGGCATCAGCAAGTTCTTCATCGTAGACATCGGAGATACGCTTGAAAAAGAGTAGCGGGAAGATGAACGTTTTGAAATCAGCAGCGTCAACTGGTCCACGAAGAATGTTTGCGGCTTCCCAGAGGTGATTCGACAGTTGATTCAGTTCCAGCCCGTCTTCGCTCATAAATTGCTTCACTTAGCTTGCTTACTGTATGATAATGTGGATGAAGATTTCTCAATCTCACCTAGAAACGTATTCAAATCTTGTCTTATGAACACTCAATATCCATTGGCAGGATTTCGGTGCATACTGGTTTTTCTTTGTTTAGCCCTTCCAAAAAGGGGGGTTTGAGGAGTCCAAGAACCTCAGCGCCTTCCGACTTTATCACATTCTCACTGACTTTTTCATCCGACTAGGCTCCCAATAAATGTAACCCGTTTCGGACACTATCATTTTGTTCCTTAGTCTATCAAAGTCTGCAACAAATCGAAACAGACCGATCATCGATTTGGAGGGGAAAGAACGGCGTATGAGTACAGTGGGACAGATAATGTCTACCTACCTTGCCCATGTCCGGTAATGGATCTGATGAGACAATTATGTAGCCAATTTAGTCAAAAGTCGCCTTGTGAATAATTGCTGATCCTTACCGTAGCGTTGCCATGACGCCGGCAAGTGGAAAGTGAATCCACGTAGATTCAATAACTTCTCCCGCCGATGTCATCACTTCACGATATGCGGCGATTTGTTCCGCAAATTGAGCAGCCTTCGCAGCGCAATGCTGTCGTCGTATGGGCGCACTTTTGTGGTCAATTATTACTACTTTGCCGCTTGGAAGTTGTAGCACCAGATCGATCGTGCCATTCCAGTCTCCGCCGGCAGCCCGGGGGCCGCTCGCGGCTACTTCGACATGCCAAAACGCCCCGGGATATTGCTCCTTAACCCACTGACAAAACCTTTCACCGGAAGAAACGAGGACCGAAGGTGCAAGAATACCGGTTACCGAGAATGCAGAAAGACAACGTTCTGCCACGAGTATTTTCGCACTATCGGACAGCGATAGCATTGATGGAAGGGCGGCGAGATAGCTGTGCACCGCGTCGCCGATAGCAGCATACTGATCCTCATCTGCTCCCGTTGGGAAATGTGACGGTCCTGGCAGATCCTCAGTTTCAAACGTGGTATCCCCTGATTCTATAGTAGCTTGGCTGGGAGAATGAAAGCGGGGAGCAAATTCCGGGGGATTTGTGATTCCAGACAACGCCAGCCAGCGTTCTTTGTGTTTTGTGTCGAAGCGACAGTTGTCGATCATATCGGCATCAAGTCGTCGCACGACGAGCGTCGTGTCAATTCCGTCCAGTTCGTGTTCGCCTTCGCCGAGACTGCAGTCGAGCAAGACATCTACGGAGTCGAGCTTTGCTAGCCAGGCGTATTTATTGTCTCGATGTGCAAACACGAGCTTCTGCCTCGCTCGCGTGCATCCCACATAAAGGAGCCGCAGATTCTCGTTAGTCTCACGAATAGTTTGCGCTTGCCCCTCAGGCGAGACCAAAGCGTCATCCTCAAGACCGCTCCCGTTACGTAGCCCACCGAATGGACCATCGGTTTTACTAAAGGGCCACGTCCAAGATCGCAGCGTCCGCCCTGACAGTGGTGATTCATTACCTTCACCGCCACCTGTAACAACAGGCGACCACATGTCGGGAGATCGGTCGGAGTTCAGTCCACTCAATACAACGACTGGCCATTCGAGTCCCTTGGCTGAATGGTAAGTCATCAGAGTTACGGCGTCGTGTCCCTGCGGTGGGTAGCGAAGATCGAGTTCATCTGCCTGGAGCTGTTCGAGATACAGAATAAATCCACTTAAGGTCGCCGCTTGACCACTGTCTAGTGCTACTTCCTCATATTCGTGTACATGTCGGAGCATGGAGTCGAGGTTCGAGCATCGACGTGCGGGATCACCCCATCGTTGGACGAGTATCGGTAAATCGAGTGATTCAATGACTTGTTGAACAATTACAGTTGGCGAGAGGAGCGATCGATCAATCTTTTCAATGCGAGAAAATCTTGCGTCGTCGCTCCAGGGGATGTAGCTATCAGGCGACAACTCATCTTCATCACCGTCCTGCGAGTTATGAACAGCCTGCAGACGCTCTCTAATCCAGTCTGGTGTGTCCTTTTCTGGGTCGCCCAACAGATGAAGTATCGTTGCTGCAGCAAGCGAGTCAGTACGGTCGGCGACTAATCGCAGACCAGCCAGGACAATTGCCCCTTCCCGCGTGGATAATAATCCGGGGCTTTCAAGCAGATAGGGAATCCCAAGGCAATCAAAAGCGGTGGCGACGGGTGGCAGCAACCTGTTCGTTCGTTCAATAACCACAATATCCCCAAATCGAACTCCTTCTCTCTTTAACTTCGCGATTCCACAGGCAAGTGCTGTAGCGTCGTCCGTTTGATTCCGCGTGTCGTACACCCATCGCTCAACTCCACGCGATTGGGCCGGCCTCTTCGGATTCTGTTTGGCATCTGTTCCAAATATCGGCTCGAACAATACACTAACCAACTGAACCAGGCCACGTTGGCTGCGGTAGTTGTCGGGAAGTTCAGTCCGTGTGGCGTCGGATGAATTGTTCCAGATGTCGTCGACCAACTCTGGGTCTGTATCGCGAAAGCCATAAATCGCCTGCTTTGGATCACCGACCCAGCGGTTCCGCGGTGAGAATTGTCGTAATTGCTGGAAGATTGCGAGTTGCAATGGATTGGTGTCCTGGAATTCATCAACCAGGACAAGGTCGAAGTCTTCAGCTAAACGAGCGGCGAGAGTTTCATTCTCAAGAAGTCGCAGCAATAGAATTTCAAGGTCAGTAAAGTCAACCAGGCCGCGTTCCATTTTGTATTCCGTGTATTGCGACTCAAGACGAATCGTTTCCTGGGCCAGAAGTGACGAGAATTCTCTAATATCCGACTGTAACTTAGTATTCTGCCGCACTTGGGATGCATGGTTTCTCAACCCATCAAGCATTCCATCGGCACCTGAAGTCGTGCCGGCTTTAATTCGGCTTGCAAACAGGTAGCTGCCCCAAAGCGGTATCTGTTTGGACTTGAGTTGGCGGAGCTTCTGTCGCGCACCGTTCGTGTTTTTCTGCGTGTCGTTGACCAGTGCGTCAATGTTCGTCAATGCCTGTTCGGCGAGGTCATACAATTGATCAATCGGCGTTTCAGATCCAGAAATTCCAGAGGGCGCAAGGAGCTCGCAAACGCGGTCGGCACTGACCGCCATTTGAGAAGTAAAGTCGTCATTGCTGATCACATTGCCTCGCTTTGCCGCAAGCAGATCCAGGATACGACGATGAAGGTCTGTAATTCCCAGTCGCTTGGCGCGGTCAGCGAAAGGTTGCCAGGCTGTGAGCGGTATGTTGCCAAGCAAATCGCTCAGTGCCCGGTCACTTGCGATTTCAGTGACGACTTCAAGTCGTGGTGACAACCCCATCTCGATTGCATACCGGGACAAGAGCCGGTGTGCCACGCTGTGCACCGTACCGATGGCTGCAAGATCCAGCCGATCGGCATTTCGGTGTGCTACCGCTTGCTCATCGGTTGCTGAAAGTAATTGAGCCTGAATTCTTCCTTTGAGTTCAGCAGCTGCCTTCTTCGTAAATGTTGTTGCCAGAATTCGTGCTGGGTCTAATCCCCCTGAAACTGCATTGGCAACTGTTTTACAAAGATCGGTCGTTTTACCTGACCCAGCACCTGCGCGGACGAGTTCAAGTAACTGCATTATGTTATCTCCTGAATTCCGCAGATGCTCTTGAAATTGCAATACTTGCAAACGGATTGAGTTTGGTTGTCTTTGAGATTTGTCTCCAGCACGATTGTTGCGCCATCAGGCCATTCGGAAGACTCTTGCAGGGGACGTGCCGGAACAGGGGCATCGGTTGTCAACCAGTCGTCCGCCTTACCGATCGCATCCGAAAATTGCTGCCAAACCATTTGAATAGCTGGTGCATTGATGACCGCACGATTACCATCGCCCAAGACTGGGCTTTCCGATGGTGTATATAGCAGTCCGTCAGAGAGCACTAGATAGGCAACACCCGGAAACCGGCCGCTTGCTGTCGATCTGCCATAAGCGTAGGTTGCAAGCTGAACCGCCTTACCGTCCTCTATCAACGAATAATACTTGGAACGGCCACCGTACTTGAAATCGATAACGGCCTCTTCGCCATCTGCTCGTTGTGCAACACAATCAATCCAGCCATTCAACGATTTACCAAACGCATCGCCTGACAATTCAACCTCAATGCCAGTAATTCGATAACCGCCACTGGCTAGTGCGCCGACGAATACACGCGTCGCGTTCTCAATCTCACTGCGGAGCTGTTGACACTCAAAGTATTTGCCTGGCTGAGCAAGCGGGGCCGCATCGAGGGGAAGTCTTTCGTCGAATATTGCGACGACGGCAGCAACGGCGTCTTCAACCGCTGGCAGATCGCCACCCGCTCCGAATACGTGTTCAAGAACACTATGGCAGAAAGTTCCCTTGAGCTGGAAATCTGCTGGAAGTTCGGCGATGGGACTGGGCCGCAGTTTGGCCTGGTAGGTTAATGTCCATTTCAATGGGCAGCTGAGCCGATCTTGGAGCGCAGTTGCCGAGACAGTCTCGCGGTCACGCAGCAGTTTCGCAGGGATGTTCCAGAGAGGGCGTGGCGGTTGCGGTGGTTGAATATCAACGTCCTGACATTCAAATATGAACGGAGCGAGGGCTGCTGTTTCGTCATCCGCGATCAGGTCCTCAATGACCAACGGCTGTTCGACGTCTTGCTCTGGAAGGGTCTCACGAATCGCCAACCAGATGGGATGCCAGCGTTTCTCAAGGTCCTGAGGTAGCAACACTGCGAGGAATGCTTCTTTAACAAAGCTGTAGCCATGTGCTTCGGCAGAACGCAAGGTTGACAATGCATGGCTGCCGTCGTCTAGATCGATCCCCGCATCGCGCAGTTCACGAAGTTGATTTGTTGACCAGCGCGAACCGGTTGTGTCCCCCGTGCCTAAGCCTAGCCAGATAAGTCGATCACATGGCCCAGAAATTTCTGCGAGTGAGCGTACGCGGATTGGACCGCCTTGCGCTTCGATACAAGATGTCGTTTCAACGCCGTTGGCGAGAGCTTCTTCCATAAGGCGGGCCAGTTGCGGATCAGAGAGTAAAATCCCCTGACTTTCGGCCAACTCCCCCAGCAATGATGCCTGACCTGCCGCAATCTGGAATGCGTTAATCAACTCGGTATTCGAATCAGCGTCTCTCGCTAGCAATGCAACTTGCCCGGAAGCCCACTGGGAAACTAGGGCACAGCGTGATCGTATTAAGCGTGACGGAGCATCGGTTCCTCTTGGAGTCCGGTCGCAAAACAACCACGCATCAAGACGTTTGCGAAGTTTGTGTTCAGGATCATTCTCTGCTTCGCAGAGTTCCTTTACCGCTTTTTCCCACTGGCTGCTTCCAAGGCCCGGTTCCTCTGTCAGAGCGTTTGCTAATATTGAAGCGGCTTTTCGCGGAAGCGGCAGAATGGGCAGTGTCAGAAAGTCGAGCAATGCTTGTGGATCAACCGGTTCCCAGCAAAGAGCAAGACTCAATGGCAGGACTTGCAGAACCGGGTGTGCTCGTGACCATGATGTTGCTCCGGTGGTTGGCAGCCCAATTCGGTTGAGGCATGCGTCGAGACGCGATGCCAGATCGTCATCTTCACAACAAATAACCGTGGTCGGTAATTTGTCTGGAGCCAACGCCAGAACGGCAGCAACGAACTCTACCGACGCGGATGCACTTCGAGTGTGAACATAACGAAAGGTTGAGTCTTGTTCAATTTCTGCAGCTGGGCCACCACGCACGACGGTTTGAGCCGAATACAATGCAGATCCTTCAGCAGCATGAGGTTGTAGCTCCGGCGGCTCAACAACTGTTAGTTCAGCAAGAACCTTGCGCCACAATGACGGCCATGTATCTGGCGCATCATGCAGTACACAACGATGAGGCGGTAGAACCTGTCCTGCCTGCAGGGCATCAAGCACTCGCTGCAAGCGTTCGGCTTCACCGGGGAATGTCATAGTACGCCCGGTTACTGCTCTGGCAAGGTCACGAACAACATCAGGGAGCGATTCCGAATCAACTTCATCCCAACCTGACATAAGCAACTCATCTCGCCGTGCAAGAAGTTCAGAGGCTGTTGCCCAGCGATCAGCCTTCATACTGGCGGTGATTACAGACTCGGTTACCGTATCGAGTGCAGCCGCGTACTCAGTGATTCGATCTGCCTTGTGGATCGGAGGGACCGGAAGTCCTAACTGCGTTTCAAGCCATTTCAGTAAGGTTTCTGGGCCACCATGAAAATCATTAACTGATCGACGCATCCACTCAGGTGAAATTACTCTGGAGGTAAGCCGAACCGCTAATTGTGTGTGTTCTAGCATGTGTTGTGGCCTTTAAGTTATATGAACTGGTTGCCAGTACGGTTCAATCGTTTAACAATCTATCAAAGTCTTCAGTTAATGGAAATCGACAAAGGGAATAACTGCTGAAACCAATGAAAATAGCTCCATTATGGATATTTTTTGACTTGATAGATCAACTGGAACCACATCCAACATGTGGTTTATTCATAAGCGAGAATGTATCTGCGTGCTTAGCAAACACTAAATTATTCCGGTTTCCGTGTCACAATACATGAAGGCAACGCCTTTAACTATCAGTGATCGGTACCGATGTTTTCAACCGCCCTGGAACAGTCTCTCTCAAGTCTGTTTCAGGGCGTTTTTTATTTCCAGACCGTTAACTCGAACAGTCCATGTCCCCTGTTCTTAGAAAGGAGCGGTATGCTACAGAGGCAAGAAATCATGTTGATCAGAGCTGCCCTGCAGTTCTGGTATGAAGAAATGGATCTCGAAGATGCAGACATGTTCGCGATTTATTCTGGTGGCCCCAGAATCAAGCCGCCCTGGCGAAGGGAAGACATCCAGCGGTTGCGTCAGCAGTTGATCGCGGCACGACTGCGATTTGCTGTCTGTCAAAGTGATGCGAGCAGGGTCAAGATTCCCCGCCTGTTTGACACTCCCGCAGCAGCAAATCAGGCGAAGACGAACGACACTGACCAACTGGGGGTGGTCCTGGTTGATACTCCAGCAGTCTGAGTTCCCTCAAACCCCCTCCATCAGCTCGGCCAGGCTGATGCCGAGTGTCTCGGCAATCCGCTCGATATTCCGTAGAGACAGATTCCTCTCTCCCCGTTCGATCCCGCCGACGTAGGTCCGATCCAGCTCACAAGCGTAGGCAAAATTCTCCTGTGAGTAACCTTGTTCTTTGCGCAGTTCCCGGACCCGCTGTCCAAATCTCACCAGTATTTCTGCTCGTTTTGCCATGCAGACATTAAACACTTGACAATGACGATAGGACCACGGACTATAAGTATCATTGTGTGTCTGTAAATATGTCCAAACGGTGTGTCTTTAAACCTCAGGTAACAGGCACTCAACAGTTCTGGGAGCTTTAATCAGGGGCCTCCGAGAAGCGGAGAGACTGCCTCTCAGCAGGGCTTGTCTCAATAGAGGTCTGAACCACTCAGGGAAACGCAATTTCAACCCACAACCCCATTAGAGAAGATCGGTAAATTCCATGCACGAAGAAAGTCACAAAACGATTGAAAGTCCCCAGAGCCAGTGGTGGCTGGCAAAGAATGGTGTGGCGGAAGGACCTCTGTCTCACCGGGAAATCAGTGATGCCTTGAAGTCAAACCGCATCAGATCGGCTGATTATGCCTACTCATCTGTTGAAAAGGAGTGGAAGCCGTTGTCTGCCTGGAGCGAGTTTGAATCGGGAACTGAAGAATCTGCTCTGCAACCTCCTCCGGTTCCCCCTGTGGACAGTTATACTGTCGAGCCCTTGCTCACCAATCCCAGGCTGCCCGCCATGGCGAACTGGATCTGTATCTACTCGCTCCAGATCTCTCCCTGGCTCTGGTGCCTCTATACCTTTTCAGAAATCATCAGCGGGACCGCGCTAAAAGAAAAGGCTCCTCTCATGGGTGTGGAGGCCTTGGCGATGATAATCAGCATGCTCGTTTCACTGGGGGTAACAATTTCACTCTTCATCGGTGGGATTCGTCTCCGAGCGTTAAGCCGGTCAGGTCCGAATATCATTATCCTGAGTATCGTAGTCGCAACTGCGGCCCATTTACTGTTGTCTCTCGGGGTGATGATGATCATTGCAATGACCGATCAAAACAGCTTCACCTCAAAAACCGTGGCAGTCGAGTTAATCGACTATTTCATACTAATTGTCGCACTGTGCGAAGGGGCGTTTCTGCTCACCTCACTTTTCTGGCTGAGGCGTAATGCCCGTTTTCTGCCACTCGCTTAATGTACCAGCACATTAAGCCCCGTAATGATTGTCTTGACCTTGAAAGAGAATGAGCTTCATGACCGAATATCCAGTCCCCGAAAACCGGGAAGCCACAGAGTGGCGATTTGATGACCAGGGCCTGCTTGCAGGCCCTTACTCTTATGACGAACTCAGGGACTATGTAGAGCTGGACTACATCCAGCCAGAAACTGAGATCATTCATGAGGATGGCCGGAAATATCAGGCATTTGAGATCGGATTGTTCCCCGGATTCGTTCCTGCAAAACCAGACCCTGCCGACGAGAACGAAAACATGATCGCACCGTTACCGGGCTGGAATGTTCTGGTGGGAGTGGTCGCACTGACTCTGGTCTCAATGAAAATTGCCCAGAGGGTGCCGGAAGACCACTGGTTCCACGGCGTGCTACCGTTCTCGTTGACCATTGGTGGTTTCGCGATGGTTTTAATCGGCTGTTATACCGGTTTGACGGGGATTGCTCACAACTTCCGGGGGATACCTAAATACCGTCCTGTCTTTTACAGAGTTGGTGCTGTGATCGTGATTTACCTGGGCATTTTATTCTTGGTTGCAGGAACGAAAGATCTATTTTGATGCCCGTAGTTGCTGATCACACTTATCAGTGCGAACCCTCCCATGCTTGTTTTGACAACTTCGCATAATCAGTGGTGAGAGTACACCTGAGAGTGCGGCAAATCTTGCGACCGATCGCGTAGCCACCGCGAGCAGAAGCAGCCTAAAAGTCACAGGATTAGTCCTGAATTCTACATAGTCACATCAGACAGTTTCGTACGCCCTGGAATAGTCTCCCCGAAGACAGTTTCAGGGCGTTTTGTTTTCAAGCTGTTGGTAAGCGAACCGGGGAACAGCTGACTGCAGCATATCATCAGCAGGCAGACCAGCAGCAAACCAACCAGCGGCGGTTCTGAGGTAACCCAGATTTAAAAAGTACTTTCTAGATTTATAACCAGTCATTTAACGTCAGGAGAACCAATTCATGAGTCATATTGTGGAAATTAAAACCGAAGTCCGGGACGAGGCAGCCATCAGTGCCGCCTGTCAGCGTCTCAAGCTGGAGGCACCAACGCAGGGGACGGTAAAGCTTTTCAGTGACTCTGCCACCGGTACGATCGTCAAACTACCTGGCTGGCGATATCCGGCTGTGTTCGACACACAATCCGGCCAGGCTCGCTTCGACAACTTCGAAGGCCGCTGGGGCGAGCAACATCAACTGGATCGCTTCCTGCAGGGGTATGCCGTTGAGAAGACACGCATCGAAGCGCGTCGTAAGGGACACACGGTGACCGAGCAGGCTCAGGCTGACGGCTCGATCAAGTTGACGGTCCAGGTAGGAGGTGCTGTATGAATCGGACGATCGAGATCACAGTCACCCCGGACGGACAGACTCGTGTGGAGACCAAAGGCTTTTCCGGAGCCGGCTGCCGCGAAGCCAGCCGGTTCATTGAGGAAGCCCTGGGGAAACGGGCCAGCGAACGGACCACGGCGGAGTTCTTTCAGATCGCTGATGAACGGCAACGCCTTCAGGAAGGAGGTGGTTGATGACCAAGGTCCGTCGACAGATCCAACGGCAGCAACGCGAAGATCCGGCTGTCGAAGCACGCCGCATTGCCCGCATTCGTAAGAAGTATGATGATCTGACCAAGGAGCAGGAGGCCCTCAGTCGCTGGATGACACGCCTGAAACGTGCCTTTCACAAGGTAGAGAAGCTTCAGGAGCGGATCGCCCGCATGGAACGCCAGTTGGCTGACCTGGAGGATCGTGGCTGACAGTCAGGCTCTGCACATTCAATAACCATTTGTTTTATCAATGCCCCGGCTTCGGCTGGGGCTTTTTCATTTACGCACTTAATAAGGAGTCGCTATGCCGACAATTACTTCACTAACCCAGAAACTGGCTGAACATGTCGCGGCCTGTTTCCCGGGGCTGTGGATTCAGTCCCACGAGCATCAGGATGCTCTGACGGAAATTGCTCAGCTCTGCCATGATTCTCAGTGGCAGCTGGCCACCTGGGACATCGACACAGGACTCATCGTCCCCGGCCAGACAGAGCAGGGGGGAAGCAGCAATGATCCGCTGACTGCCATCAAGGCGATCAATGCCCTGGCCACGCCTGAAGGAACAGCCATTCTTGTGCTGCAGAACTTTCACCGATTCCTGCAGTCCGCAGAAGTGGTCCAGGCGTTGTCTCAGCAGATCAACACCGGCAAGCAGAACCGGGCCATCGTGATCGTGCTGTCGCCCGTTGTGCAAATCCCCACCGAGCTGGAACGCATGTTTGTCGTGATGGAGCACGATCTCCCCCACCGGCAGGAACTGGAAGAAATCGCTCGTGGGATTGCCACGGAGGAGGGGGAGCTGCCCGCAGAAGCCGAGTTACAGGTGATTCTCGATGCGGCAGCCGGACTCACCCGGATGGAAGCGGAGAATGCGTTCAGCCTGTCACTGGTTCGGGACGGGAGAATCACTGCAGATGCCGTCTGGGAATTAAAGACCCAAACGCTAAAAAAAAGTGGTCTGCTCTCGCTGTACCGCAGTAACGATGACTTCAGCAGCCTGGGAGGTCTGGTAGCTCTCAAGGCGTTCTGTAAACGGGCCATGCTGCATCCGCAGCGTGGGAATCCACTGAAACGCCCGCGTGGGGTCCTGCTGTTGTCCCCACCTGGTTGTGGCAAGTCACAGTTCTGTAAGGCACTTGGCAGGGAGGTCGGTCGCCCTGTCCTCAATCTCGATATTGGCAGCCTGATGGGTTCACTCGTAGGGCAGTCGGAGGAACGCACACGAGAGGCCCTGAAAGTCATTGATGCAATGGCTCCCTGTATTGCCATGATCGACGAAGTCGAGAAGGCCTTTGCCGGGATGAACGGTAGTGGCGACTCTGGAGTCGCATCGCGAATGTTTGGTGTGTTTTTGTCGTGGCTCAATGATCATCAGTCCGACGTGTTCGTGGTCTGTACTGCGAATGATGTTTCCAAGTTGCCTCCGGAGTTCAGTCGGAGTGAACGCTTTGATGGGGTGTTTTTCCTGGACCTCCCCGATCGGGAAGAGAAAGACGCGATCTGGGCACTCTACCGGGATCTGTTCGAGATCGACGCGGACCAGGCCGCTCCCGATGACACGGACTGGACCGGTGCAGAGATCAAGTCCTGTTGCCGCTTGGCAGCCTTGCTTGATCTGCCTCTGCGTCAGGCCGCTCAAAACGTGGTTCCCGTCGCGGTGACTGCAGCGGAATCGGTCAGTCAGTTACGGACCTGGGCCGGTGGTCGCTGTCTTTCGGCGAATCAGCCTGGTATTTACCGTAAGCCGCAGCAACGAGCCCGCTCGCGTCGCAGCGTGAATCGAGAAGCGTCCAAGAACTAAAAACCACTTTTTAAATTCAAATCCACAAAAGCCGGTGCGTGACGAAAAGTGTCGTCATTCACGGGCTTGTTTTGTTTCTGGAGATACTGATATGACCACATTACTCGAAGAGGCTCCCCCTGAGACTACCATCACTCCCAGTGAGCGACTGCGATCTTCCATGGCGGCGGCCCGGCTGAGCTTTACCTGGCTGGGAGTGAGAAAGTCGCTCACGGCCCAGCAGAAGAACCAAGCCGCCGATTCCTTCGGTGCCGAAGGGAAATACCTGTCAGCCGGTAAGAAGCTGCTGGATACCCGTCATGCCGCCTTCAAAGCCGTCACGGCGATCCGGGGGCGTGCGATTGCCTACTGGAAAGGTGTGTCGCTCCCCTTTCCGGAACCGGGGATTCGCCTGATCCGCCAGGATGAGATCACAGCCTTCGATCAGTCGATCGCGGATTTCCGGCGGGAACTGGACGAGGCGGTCGACGAGCTGGATCGGCACTACGAAGAACTGCGCACTGCGGCCCGGGATCGTCTGGGGGACTTATTCAATCCGGATGACTATCCACCGTCGCTGATCGGCATGTTCGAGATTGAGCACGATTATCCGTCCGTTGAGCCTCCGAATTACCTCAGGCAGCTCAACCCGGAGCTCTATGAGCAGGAATGTCAGCGGGTCCAGTCCCGGTTTGACGAAGCGGTGCAGCTGGCCGAGCAGGCGTTTTTAAGTGAGCTGACGCAGATGGTGGAGCATCTGACAGAACGGCTGACCGGGCGCCAGGACGGGAAGCCCAAGGTTTTCCGTGATACTGCGGTCACGAATCTGGCGGATTTCTTTGACCGGTTTCGTCAGCTCAATATCCGCTCGAATGAGCAGTTGGATGAACTGGTGGCGAATGCCCAGCAGATTATTACCGGCGTGAACCCCCAGCAATTGCGCGACAGTCAGGATGTGCGTGAGCGGGTGGCTTCCCAGATGTCGGCGGTGCAGCACAACCTGGACCAGTTGCTGGTGGATCGGCCTCGCCGCAATATCCAGCGTCGACCCAAATAAGCGGGAGGCCCCATGCAAATACTCATTCAAACCGATGGTGCCGTGCGGTGCCTGTACGACGAAATGCTGGATCTGCACGACATAGGACAGCTGCAGATTGAACGTGGTTCTCATGTCGAGCCGGATCAGCAGGGAAACTGGACGGCGGATTTGTCACCAGTCGGGGGACCGTTACTGGGCCCCTACCGGAATCGAAGTGAGGCCCTTTACGCGGAACGGGAGTGGCTGGAAACGTACTGGCTGACCGATCCGCGGTAGCAGCTTTTCTGATGTGCCCTGTGGGGCGGTGTGTATTCACGCTGCTCCGAGGGGGCAGCGTTTTCTCATTTCTTAGCAGGAGTCAACGCAAATGATACAAGCTCAACTCGAACAGCAAGTCGCCCAGGCAACGGGTGAAGATTTACGGGAAGTCCGGTTTCGTGGTTTCAGTCTGGCGGACCCGCTGACCGTCTGTTTTGATCCCGAGCCCTGTGACCTGCCACCTCAGATCCTGGACTGGGACCAGGTCGATCTGGAGCGGAATGTCGCTCTGATCAAACAGCCTGTTCTGTGAACGCGTTCGTATAGCCGTTTTTTCATGCCCTCCTGGTGCCTGTTACCGGGTGGGCATTTTTTCTGATCGCACAGGAGAAACTATGATACAAGTATCTCGTGCTTTAATACGTGAGTTGAAAACCGTCTTCAGTCGCGGACTGGGAATTACCAGCCGCCAGACCGGTCCGCCAGTCGAGTTTTTGGTCGACCAGCATGCCTTGCGGGTTCGGACCCGCAATCAGCAGGTGGCACTGGAATATCGACTTCCGGCAGAGGGACTGGAGAATCAGCACCTGGTTGCCCCCTTTGGACTCTTGCGATGCTGTCACGGTCCCAAGGCCGATCTGGTCCAGATTCAGCGGCAGGAGAAAGCCATTCAAGTCAAGTGGCAGGAAGCCGGCATTCCCCAGTCGATGGAGTACCCGACAGCGGAATGCAGAGAATTTCCGACTCTGCCTGACAAACTGGACCGCAATGCATCCCGGCTGATGGATGCCTTACGTGATGCCTGCGAAACGGCAACAGAAGATTCTGCACGTTACGCCCTGGATCACCTGCAGCTGCGCGGCTCAGAAGGGCAGGTGATAAGCACAGACGGCAGACAGCTGTTGGTTCAGGATGGGTTCCAGTTCCCCTGGGACGGGGAGCTCCTTGTCCCTGTAAACCGCCTGCTGTGCAGCCGGGAATTGAGACGCGGAAAGTCGGTTGAGATCGGTAGGACAGCAGACTGGGTGGCACTCCGATCGGGAGCGTGGACGATCTGGCTGCGGATCGACGCAAAGGCCCGTTTTCCCGATGTGCTGGAGTTGGTCAATAATCGTCCCGAAGCAGTCGCATCCCTGCAAATCCCTGATGAAGATGGCGAGTTTATCTGTGCGGCCCTGAAGCCCAAGCCGTTTCACCAGGATGATGCCGGAAAGGTGACCCTGGACTTGAACGGAAAGGTCACGGTGCGTACCCGTGATGCAGGACAGGGACAGCAGCGGGATTATGTCCTGTGTCGCTCGGAGCGATCCGGAGAAAGTTTGCGAGCCAATACGAGTCGGGATTATTTCAGGCGTGCTTTGCAGCTGGGATTTCGGGAGATCAGTCTGAGCGGATCGGATACGCCGGCTTCCTGCAGGGACGACCACCGGATCTACGTCTGGGCACTGCTGACCCAGGCAGATGCCCTGCAGCCCCAGCCTGACGCCGTTCTGATTGAGTCCACTTCAGTTTCTCATCAAGCTGCTCAGTCGCGGAAGAAGCAGAAACAAGTGACTGAGCGGGTTCCGTCAGGAAAGAAGCCGTCTGTCGAAGCAGAACAGGTTCTGACGCAAATGAAGTCTTTGTGTGGTGGCCTGACAGAAACCGTGTCTCACATCCGGGACCTGATGGCACAACTTCATACACAGAGCCAAGGCTGGAGCCACGGTCTGACTTCCGATCAGCGGGTTGGCACCTGAGTATCACATTCTGAGTGTTTCTTAGAAAAGCCGTCCCTGGCAGGGACAGGCTGGTTAATAAAACCCCGTGGGAGATTTCATGACCTACAACAGTAAAGACAAATTGAACGCGTTTCACTTAACCGGCAGTGTGGGTGTTTCCACACTATTAGGTCTGCTTACCGGAAGCTGGGTAGTGTTCCTCGTGATGGGTATTCTGCTGGTCGGTTCCTCACTGCTGACAGGCGAGATCCGGATACCAGATCATCGCCCGAAGCGTTAACGCGTGCAGCCCTGCGCTGTCCTCATTTTGGTTTGATCCTGGTGAGGGCAGGCAGGGCATATTGAGATGTGCATACTCTCAATCACCTGGGCATTTTTTTATCTATCAGACACGGGGAACTGATAGGCGTTTAGCGTGATTTCCAGAGCCCTGTCGGACTTCAGACTACATGAATTGGATAGGGTTTGTGTGTGTACATATTTATATACTTTAGCTGAGAAGAGATACATTCTTAAGAAAAGGGATCAGTGGTCGTGCTCAATAGCCTCTATCCTAGGCCTCCTGCGGCATCCTCAGGGCGTTTCTAGAGGTAAGGATGGCCCTAGGGGCGTCTTAAGTTGCCAGAGGGCCACAGGGGCTAATTCTGGATAGCCGGAAATAGGCAGCCACAGTGCCCTTGGGTGGTAGTCTTGTGTATACATTTCTGCTGAGACTTACTCGTAGGGAGATCGCACAGCGTTTAGATTCACTCTGTGATCAGCTTGCACGCGTGTAGTTACGGGAGACTCATTACCACACTGCCTGGGGATATCCATCTCAGATCGCGATGTTATTTCAGAGACCTGAAAGAGGATTTAGCGTC
>NZ_JAVJSQ010000024.1 GCF_040219335.1 Gimesia sp.
GATCCAGCCACTGATGAATATTTCCATCGCCAATGGCTCGCACGGATATCTGCCAACACCCGAGCAGCACCGCCTCGGTGGCTACGAAACCTGGATCGGCGTGAACAAGGTACAACTCGATGCTTCCGAGAAGATGGTTGACGCCTTGATAGAGATGCTCGGCAGTCTGAATGCCAAGGATCGGTAAGTCGAGTTTGCTCGCAATTTTGCAAGCGTAATTAATACCTCCCAGGTTTCAGTTCTCTTCCCGCCTCCCACTATAAATAGAAACCCTGCTATTTATCTCGACATTCCCTTCAAATTCGCGCGAGTTCTCGCCCTTGGGAAAAGTCCAGTCCCTTACCCCTGGTGAATCTGAGCCTGGCAGGGAAATTGATCCCGAAGATGCCGGAGTTGGACTGGGCCGCCCATGTGGCAAGTGGTCTGATTCCCTCTTTGCCGGCCCTACCTCGCTCCCCGAGAAAAACGAGCGAATCAAGCCGATATATCGTGAGGCTGCGGACAGTTTCGTAGCCTCCTTTGGCTCTACCCAACAGATTTCTTCTGCGCATTAGAAACATCTTTTACACCAAGCTCATCACCTAACCATAATACAGCCTCATTCAGCAGATCCTGTGGGACCGTGGTATAGTGCCTGTCTGCCATACTGACGGGGGCGTGATCCAGGAACAGTTACTCCAATTCCTACAATTCGCGGTTTTTTCTACTCTAGGAATTAGTCTAGGAATTAGTCTAGGAATTAGGAGAAGGTCAGGAACTGATCACAGGCATATTACGACACCTGGGGGGCGAGAACTCTCACGATACGATCTGAAATGTTGTGGTAGTTTGTAGCGATGTAAAGATAGACGCTGGCTGAAAACCTGCCTCTATGACCAATTCATCAAAATAGGTCAGTTTTTTCGTTTCAAACCCGCTATTTCATTGTAATTGATCACACTCTGCAGTGAGAATAGAGGCGATTTTTAGATCGATCTGATATTATAATTCCTTAGATCCTGAAACTCTTCAAGCAAGCGGGCCCTGATTGATGCTAGAGAACTTTGAAGTATTTGAGGTTGAACTGAGTACTCCAAATTTGATTGTGATCCCCCTGGGATCGACGCTGCAATTTCACTACAGCAACGTCCAGGTTGAATCCAACAAGGTATTAAGACTTTTCAACTCACCAGAAATTAAGAATGTGATCATCGACTTTTCAAAAGTTGATTATCTAGATTCAGTCATCATCAACTCAATCATTCGTTACCTGCAGCAGGCCAGACAGACTGGGGGACAGGCCGTCTGCTGCAATGCCTCTGAGAATATGCAAAACATTCTCAAGTGCATCAGAGTAGGGACTCTCTGGCCGTTATTTGATACCCGGGAAGAAGCCATCGACTCCATCACCACAAATTCATAAATCTCTGATTTCTATTTTTTAGACGAAGAGCATGCACCCGGTTTAAGGGGCAAGGTCACTGTTGTGATCATGACAAGTTATTGAGGAAATTATCAGGTATGTACTGGACGCGACTTTTACTGATTTTAATTTTGACTTCCCACCATGCGTGCCCTCTGCATGCCGATGAGGCAGCACCAGTCGCCAGATGGGATTTCTCGACGGAAGAATCGACTTCCTTATCCACGCATGGCAACGTGACCCGCGATCAAGCCGGTCCTGTTCCGCCTGAGTTTCCAGACTTCACAAAAGATAACACGGCGGTCCACCTTGATGGTAAGGGGGCATACATTGCAGTCCAAGATCCCGGGGACAAGAGTATTTTCGACTTCACTAATGGCGATACCATTACAGTTGAAGCTTGGGTTAAGGTTGAGAAAATTCGAAATGGACAGCCGATGTATGTCATCGGGAAAGGACGGACTCACTCTCCGCATGTTGCGCCTGACAATCAGAACTGGGCACTGCGCGTGGTTGGTGCCGGAGATGCTGTGAAACTCGGCTTCTTATTCGCAACACCTGCCTCTCCCGGTTCCAAAGGCCCCAACTGGCATCGCTGGACATCAAAATCAGGATTTGCCGTAGTAACCGGCTGGCATCATATCGCGGTGACTTATCGATTTGGTCAACCCGATTCCATTCAAGGCTGGATTGACGGTCGACCCACTGACGGCATATGGGATCTGCAGGGGGCAACCAAAGCGGCTCCCGTAGTTGATAACGATCAGATCTGGATCGGATCATCCATGGGCGGCAATACCAGCAACAGCTTTAACGGCTGGCTGGATACGATTGCAGTCTATCGAACCAGATTAAGTAACAAGGTCATCGCATCTCATTTCCATCGACTCGGCGGCCCGCGCACCGTGGGACCTGCGCCCGAAATCATGCCCGAGATTTCCGATGTTCCACTGGGGCAGGTTCTGGTCACATTTTCCGAAAGCATGCCCGCCTCTGATCGCTGGTTGAATGAAGGCGAGAAATGGCCAAAGGAAACGTCCCGCTGGCTGGGGAATGAATTTCTGCTCCCGCGAATTCCATTGCGTTATGATGCCTGGGGCATTCGATCCAGCTGGAAAGCGCCGCTGCTGGTTCGCATGGCTGCGGATATGGAACTGGAGCCAGGAAAACATCGGCTCTTACTGAGAGCTCGTGCTCTGGGGCGATTATGGATTGACGGTAAGGTTGTGGCACGCACAAAAGCGCTCACATATCGTCCTCCCAATGGTGAAGAACCAATCACGCCGCTGGCTGAGCCCCCGTTGCACGGTGTCCGAGTGAAGGGGTATCGGATGCAGGAAGTCTTTGGAGAGATAACAATCCCTGATAATGATGATGGCAAAACCCAGCTCTGTCGCGTGGTGCTGGAACTGGTAACGGGTGGAAAGAACCTGCGCACTGAAACAGGTGAAGTCTGCGTGGCAATCCAGACGACCGACGGAAAATCCTATGCAGTCATTCGACCTCAGCATCAGGATGCGCTTCCCCTAACAGACGCCGCCGTTAATCCCGTGCTGTCACAAATCGAGGCTGCGATCTCTCAACTGGAAGACGAGACCAGACTGAAGGCGGCTGCGGGTCAGGATGACTTCTGGCAGACACGACATGCTGCCGCCCGAGCATGGACGTCACAACACCCTGCTCCGGAAATTCCCACTGTTGCGGATTCTGCGATCAACCACCCGATTGATCGTTTCCTGGCCAGCAAGATCGATAAAGCACTCTTAGAATCTTCGGCCACCGATCGCAGTCAGGCAGAACACTTTCACAAAACAATTCTGCCACTCCTGCAAGAGAATTGCTTCCGCTGCCATGGAGACAAAGATAAAGGCGGATTAAGACTGAACACCAGAGAGAATGCATTGAAGGCAGGCGATTCCGAAATCCCGGCGATTGTTCCCGGTGATATTTCAGCCAGTGAGCTAGTGGAGCGCATTCGAGCACAAGACGAAAGCATTCGTATGCCTCCGACTGGAAAAGGCCTGAGCAAGCAACAGATCGCAGAACTGGAGAAGTGGATTCAACAGGGAGCGATCTGGCCTGCCGTTCCACTGGAGGCCTCCGAAGTGGCGCTGGCCCCCGTCATCAACGACGAAGCATTTCTGCGTAGGATTTATCTCGATACCGTGGGAGTCCCGCCGACCTTGGCTGAAGTTCGGCAGTTTCTGGAAGATTCCGATCCGGACAAACGCAACCAACTGATTGACCGGCTGCTGGAAGACGACCGCCTTGCTGACCATTGGGTCAGTTATTGGATGGATTTACTGGCTGAGAATCCTACCTTACTAAATGCCTCGCTGAACAGCACAGGCCCCTTTCGCTGGTTTCTGTATGATGCCTTACGCGATAATAAATCATTCGACAGAATCGTGACGGAACTTTTACTGATGCGCGGCAGTCCGCATGAAGGTGGCAGCGCCGGTTTTGCAATTGCTGCAGAAAATGATTCGCCTTTTGCTGCCAAAGGGCATATCATCGCGTCCGCATTTCTGGGAATCGAACTTCAGTGTGCACGCTGCCACGACTCCCCCTATCACAGCACGACTCAGCGCGATTTATTCTCACTGGCTGCGATGCTGAACCGTAAACCTCTGACGGTCCCCTCGACAAGCCGCGTGCCTGATGCATTCTTTGAAAAGAAAGCCAGAGAGTCTCTGATTCAGGTCACTTTGAAGCCGGACGAAACGATTCAGCCAGACTGGCCGTTTGCTAGTGTTACTGGAGCCGTTGATGGTCCGAAAATTGATAAGCTCATGTACAACCCGCAGGACACGCGGGAACGGTTAGCTGCGTTGATCACTGCACCGGAAAACAAACGTTTTGCCAATGTGGTCGTCAATCGTTTGTGGAAACAGCTAATCGGGACAGGAATGGTGGAGCCAGTTTATGACTGGGAAGGCCGCAAACCAAGTCATCCCAAGATGCTGGACTGGCTGTCACACCAGTTTATCACTCATGACTATGATCTGAACCACGTCATTCGCCTGATTGTTACTTCTCAAGTTTACCAGCGAGAAGCGACTGGAAACAACGGGACGAAACCTGAAGCGCTGCGGTTCTTTACTGCTCCTGAGAAACGCCGACTGACTGCGGAACAGATTGTTGATGCCATGCATACCGCGACCGGAAAACAGTTGGACGTTGAAGAACTTACCTTTGTGCACGATGGTCAACGCGATGTCAGCAATCGTCTGTCATTGGGACGCCCCAGCCGTGCCTGGATGTTTGCGGATTTAAAGAATGAGCGAGACCGGCCGAGCCTCTCTCTGCCTTATGCCCGTACCGTCACTGATGTTCTGGAGGCGTTCGGCTGGACTGGATCTCGTCAGAAACCGATCATGCATCGCGAAACGGAGCCGAATGTACTGCAACCGGGAGTATTGGCGAACGGTACTCTTTCCATGAACCTCATTCGTGTGTCAGATCAAAGTGAGTTGGCCCAGTTGGCTGTCGACAGCAGGAAGTCTGAGGAAATCATTGAAGCGTTATATCTTCGTTTTCTGTGTCGTCACCCGAACCAGGAAGAACTGAATACATTCAGTAACGCATTGGCTCAAGGGTTTGATTCCCGTCTGCTGCCGGCAGACGAAATCGTGCCTGTTCAAGAACCATCTCCCTTACCGCAGGTGACCTGGTTTAACCACTTGCGACCGGAAGCTAATACTATCCAGCAGAAGGTGGAGCGACGTGTCCGTAAGGGGCCACCAGCCGATCCCCGTTTAAGTCCCGTATGGCGGGAAGTTTATGAAGACATTATCTGGAGTCTGATGAATCATCGGGAATTTGTCTGGGTTCCTTAGCGATCTCTATTCATTTTCTCGACCTGTGAGATGTTTCTGAGTATTATTTCTTGATTTAACTGACCTCAAATACGGCATTACGAGATGCAATCATGAAAAATCAATGTGCGGTACCCTCTTTCAATCGACGCGAGTGCCTGGCCGCGGGAGTGGCATTAGCGGGCGGACTGGCGACCTCAAAATTCAGTCTGGGTGAAACCTCATCAAAACTGATTCGCGGCAAAGCCGAGCATGTGATTTCGATCTGGCTTGGCGGGGGGATGGCACAGATTGACACCTTTGATCCCAAGCGAAAAGGAAACCCCAAGGCCAGGAAGGCGGGAGCCTACTACGACTCGATCGATACCGCAGTGCCGGATGTGCAGCTTTGTGAGCATCTCAAGAAGCTGGCTCCCCTGATGGATCGTGTTACGGCTGTGCGAACGGTCAATCATGAATCGATCGACGAACATGCTGCCGCCACAAATCGCATGCACACCGGTCGCCCTATTAGTGGTACTGTCACCTATCCCTCGCTTGGTTCGTTGGTAACCCACGAACGAGGCGCGGTCTCTGACGACGCTCCTCCTTATGTCTTAATCGGTTATCCGAATGTGACACGTGGTCCAGGCTTTCTGGGGGCCGGCCATGGCTATCTCTATTTGACCAATACCAATGAAGGTCCGGCAGGATTGTCTCGACCAGATCATATCACATCTGACCGACAGGCGCGACGAGAATCATTCCTGGCTGTTTTACAGAAACAAGGAAAAGCAGCCAGCGAACAGAAAGTACGCGACTATGAAGCCGCTATTCAACAAAGTATGAAGCTGAGTGGGCCGGAATTTAATCAGGCCTTTCAACTGGATAAAGAGCCAGCAGAACTACGAACAAGGTACGGTGGAGAATTTGGTCAGCGCTGTCTGTTAAGCCGCCGGCTTGTGGAACGAGGTGTTCGATTCATTGAAGTCTCGCATAACCTGAACTTTCTAAACGGGGCTGGCTGGGATGTGCATTACGAGGGGATTTTGCAGCAGCACAAACTGATCCAGGAAATGGATACAGCAGTCGCAACCTTGATTTCCGATCTCGAACAGAAAAAACTCCTGGATAAGACTCTGATCGTCATCACGACGGAATTTGGTCGTCCACCGGAATTTGACAGTGGCGGAGGACGGGGACATCAGGGAACCGCATTCAGCTGTGTTCTCGCCGGCGGCGGTCTGGCACACCGTGGCGCGTGGGGAGTGACCGACGAGCTTTCCAAGAAAATCGTCGAAAACCCAGTGGGCCTCCCAGATTTCTTTGCCACGATTCTCGCCTCTCTGGGGATCGACTACACGAAGAATCTCTATGCCAACGATAGACCCATTCCCATTACAGATGGCGGTGTACCTGTCAAAGAACTATTCGCATAAAACCGGGTACTCACAAGTTGGTGAACCGTTTGGAGTCAAGGTTCGGCTGAATAATTTGCCGCCATGGTCTCTGAGGGGATGGCTTAAGACATGCAGAATTATTGATTTAAATCGACACTCGCTCTTGCCGGAGCTTGTATGGCAGTGCTATAAATGATTTTCTTAGCAAACGATATAAATTAAAGCAATCCATGTTTAATGTTGCTAATTAATCCCTCCTTCTATCCCACCAGAACGCATCGTTTCAAAGGACACTTACAATGAAATTGATCTCAACCCGCCGAGGATTCACACTCATTGAACTACTGGTCGTCATTGCGATTATTGCTATTTTGATCGCACTCCTGTTACCCGCTGTCCAGCAGGCGCGCGAAGCGGCCCGCCGCAGTACCTGCAAAAACAACATGAAGCAGATTGGTCTCGCGCTACACAATTACCATGATGTCTACAGTACGTTTCCTGTCGGGGCATTGCCGGGGAACCGTCCGAACTGGCGCGTGGGAATTCTGCCGGCGATCGACCAGGCACCACTTTTTAATCAGTTGTCGATTTCTGGCCACTGGGCTTCCGGCTGCAATTCGTCCAGCAGCTATGGTCAGCAGGCGACGGGGACTAACCTGGTACTCGTCGGATTGAAAATTCCGGTGTTTCAGTGTCCATCCAACCCGCTCGATCCCAATAATCCTTCGGGGAGCATGTGTAATTACGACAAGCTGCAGTGCCACGATTATGTCGGCATCAGCGGAGCCACCCCCGACCCTGCTCCGACCCCTCGCACCAATGTCTGCTCGACCGGCGCCAGCTATGGTGTTTACTGCAATAACGGCATTCTTGTCCCCGGTAAAAACTATCGCTTCCGTGATATTACTGACGGTGCCTCGAATACAATGATCGTGGGAGAACAGTCGGGGAGTGTAGGAACGAATGACTGGCGAACCAATTATCATGGTGGCTGGCGAGGCTGGTCTTCCTCAGGAGATGTTGCAACAAGAACGGGGGCCCATCATGTCGGTGGTGTTACCACGATCGCCTTCCAAATCAATGCTAAATCAGGTCAGTCCGGCGGAAATACAGTACCCCGTTCTAACAGTGCCTACTCCGGAAATACGGTTCTGAATTCGCATCATACCGGGGGTATTCACATGCTGCTGGCTGACGGGGGCGTCCGCTTCATTTCGGAAAATATTGACTTCCTGACATTGCGTCAGCTCTGTGCCCGCGATGACGGCCAGGTTGTGGGTGAATTCTAAACGCGCTACGTCTGCGATTCATTCTATCTGATCTACCAGTCCTACTCTTCTTAAAGGCGCTGCAGTCGACTTTTGCCTGTTGACTGCGAAGCTCCCGGAGCTTTCCTGATGAAACTGTCAACCTACCCATTCTGTTTATTCCTTGGTTCCGTCCTGCTCCTGAGCGGGTGTGGCGGGACAGATACACCTCCTGCCGGGGAAGTGACCGGTAAAGTGACCCTGGAGGGGGAAGCTTTGCAGGAAGGCGTCGTATCTTTCTACTCTGCGAAACTGGGTAGTGGAGGTTCGGCCGAGATCACTACCGAGGGAACTTACACCCTCAGCGAACCCCTGCAGACCGGTCAGTATGCGGTTACCGTGTTGCCTCCGCCGGAACCACCGCCGCAGGATCTGGTTCCCCAGGATGTCAAAGTGGATGATGCGAAATTTCCCGCCCGCTATCGCGATCCTCAGAAAAGTAATCTTACCCTGGAGATTGTCGAAGGCGATAACATCTTCGATATCGACATGAAGAAGTAACAGTGCCCTGCTCCGGTCGGCACCTTCCGACTGCTGCGGGGTTCCGCGATTCCACGTGCGACTGCAGACAGCGAAACCGGTCTGCGGTCGCTTTTTTTGGGCATGTCACTCCCGGCGATCGGGGCGTGCTATTTTTCACGACATTCCAGACATTTTTGCGCGAGTTCTCACCCTTGGGAAAAGCCCAGTCCCTTAACGAAACCACCGCACTTTGCAGTTCTGGCAGAGTCATATCTAAGACGTCGACGCTGATCACGTCGAAAATGTTCTTTGTCAGCCAGCCTCGGGCCGTAGATCGAGGGACGCCACGTTGAAGCGCGATATCAATATTGCTGATGGATCGAACAAGTTCTTTTAGCCGATGATCATAGCTGCGTTGCTTGCGCGTGTTTTTGTACATAGCCTGATTCTTGTGAATCAGGACAACTGTGGGAAGGGATCATCGATATTTTACGACGTGGGAGTCGAAAACTCGCGCAAAAATGTCCGGAATGTCATGACAAACAGCACGGCTGTTCTTCTGCCAGTCCGCGCCAGCTCCGTGCCCGCGCGATCACGCCGCGCGTCCGGAGCTCCTCATCGATATCCCGGCCCTGCGACACACGTACCGCCTGCTTGCGGCTCATTTGCCTGCCTGCACAAATACAGGTTGTACCGAAGGTCTGTTCCATACAGCCCGGCTGGCCCACCAATGCCCAGCTGGCCCGGCCCATATCACTCGGAATCCGTATCGACTGACCAATCTCCTGATACTGCTCTGGAACCTCCGGATGCCCCGCCGGAAAGGTCCTCGTGGCCCCCTTCCGATGCACCCAGACCTGCTTTCTGCTCCCATCAACGGTGTGTTCTTCCAGCTTCGCAATATTGAGGGCGATATCATAGATGAGTGTCATTCCCAGCTCCTGCCAGGAAAAGCCGAACACGGTCTCAAAAACTTCCCGCGCCTGATGCATCAACAGCTGCCGATTACACCACGCATAATTGGTGGCCGCTTGCATCGCGCCCAGATAATGTTCTCCCTCAGGGCTCAATACAGGCGCATAGGTCAACTGACGATCGGGCAGGTGAATGCCATATTTCTGGGGCACAACGCGCAATGCTTTCAGGGCATCGTCACAAATCTGGTAACCCAGCCCCCGGAAGCCGGAATGTATCATGACATTTACTATTTGCATGTCTACTAATTGCGCTTCCAGAAAATGATTGCCCGATCCCAGAGTTCCGCACTGCTCTACACCCCGTAGCAGAGCCCGCTCACTGACCAGTTCCGGCCGCGCACCGGACAGACAGCCATGTGCTTCCGTATGCGCGATGTCATGCTCTGTCACCATTCCACGTTGTTCTTTGAACCAGGCTGGACCGTGCTCCATCATCTGACACAGTTCCTGATTGCTGAAATGGTACTTCCCGGTTCGCCCCACTCCACAGGGCACCCGCTGGAACAGTTCTTCGATCAGGGCAGGCAGATACGGTTTCACATCCTCATGGAAAAGGTTCGAACGAATCAGCCGCACACCACAGTTGATGTCATAGCCCACCCCGCCGGGTGAAATCACGCCTCCTTCTTCGGGATCAGTGGCACAGACACCACCGATGGTAAAGCCATACCCCCCAGTGAATGTCAGGCATCGCCAGGCTGGCCATCTGAATCCCCGGCAAGAAGGCCACATTCGCCACCTGTTCGGGAGCCTGGTCATGCTGCACCAGATCAATCAAGGCATCGCTCACATAGATACGTCCCTCAACCCGCATCCCCTGCTTATAACTTCGTGGGATACGCCAGCAATAATCATTGATCCGTTCCAGTGGACCGGTAAAATCACCCTGCGACATGCGATTCTCCCTGCTCAGATATCAATAATAAATCGAGCCTGCCAGCCTTCTGCAGTCTGCTGGACAGACAACTGGTGATAGGTAATCGCTTTCACTTCATGTGCCAGCCGGTGACGGTCTGCTTGAAAGGTTTCTCCCTGGGCCGAAACAGTGATTCCCTCGTAGTGAAACTGGACATCAAATTCACAGAACAGCAGCTGGCTGGTTTCGAAACGAAACAGCAGCTCATCCAGCCAGTCAAACAGCAGATAGTCCAGTTCGGTGCCGCTGACAGAGAGCGTCACTTCCTGTGCAGGACGAACCGTCGCCGGATCATCTACCAGGATTGAAAGAGGCCCCGTGCCGCCTCAGCAAACAGGGCTTCCCGGCTCTCAGCACTGACATCCAGTCCGATATCCGCAGTATGTTCAAAAGAAGAATACATACCAGTCTCATTATTTGACAGTATCTCAAAAAGTACAGTCCCCCTAAGGTGGGCGACTTAAAGAATATTCAGAAGCAGGAAATAGATTCTGCCACAGCGAACTCCTGTGTGTAGGCCCATCACTGACAGTACGTTGATCGGACCGTAACATGCACGGTTTAACTAACGTTTTTTGATTGAGTCGCTCAACGTGTTAAATGCCCTGGTGCGTTTCTAAATCAGCAGTCACTTAATGTAAGCATCAAGTGGTAATGATACCACTTCTTGAAGTTTTCTTAGCGGCTGGTATCATATCCAAATGTGATATGGCCCCTTTATGGATGCAGATCAAAATAAAAAAACAGCTCCTTTTGTCGTATCTGTGCCAGGTCAGCATTATACCAGAACTGGTTCGTACAGGTGATTTTAAGTAGTATGAGAGAGATAAATGCTGGAATTCTTGAGTGCCGTTTCAATTCTACTCGCGCTGCTCAATCCTTTCCTGGTCATTGTCTACCTCTTTGATGTAGTCAAAACTCTCGACAGGAAGCGGTTCTACCACGTCCTGCTCGTTGCAGCAGCAATCTCGGCGGCGGTCTTCAGCTGTTTCGCTTTGATCGGGGATGTAATCTTCTCAAGATTAGTACAGGCCGAGTTCGCTTCCTTTCAGATATTCGGTGGGATTGTATTCTTACTTATTGGTATTCAGTTTGTCTTCAAGGGACCATCGGCGGTCGAGATCCTGAACGGAAAATCTGAGAATCTGGCTGGAGCAATTGCGATGCCTGTATTGATCGGGCCAGGGACATTGAGCGCCAGCGTGGTTGTGGGGAAAAGACTCGAACCACTGGTTGCCTGCGGTGCAATTGTTCTCGCCCTGGGAATCTCCGTCTCACTCATGCTAGTTCTGAAAGAACTACACGACTATGTCCGCCAGAAACGGGAGTATCTTGTTCAACGCTACATCGAAGTTGCCGGCCGTGTGACAGCGTTGTACGTCGGGACGATCGCAGTTGAAATGATCATGCGGGGGCTGCAAACCTGGGCGCAACAGTTTTAACCTAGCAAGTACAATATAAAAAGGTGGAATCGATTTCCCAGGCTATCGCATTCCATGTGATAGAATGAGAATGTACTTTATCGGCATCTGTGGGAAACACGGGATCGCCTAAACAGACAAGTGTGGCACGACTCCATTCAGGCCTATTGTGTAACAGATCCTCTGGATTTGTTGTGTTTATATTCTGTCCGGCATAATCTAAACTTCCGTCAAGTTCCTTCATCCGATATTCTTAAATCTTGTGCATCGAACAAAACGACATAACCACATCAAGTAGATACGGATGCGTTGACTTATTTACTGATAGGCCTCCCCGAATATGGGGAACCTCTCTTTAATCTCCCGAAAGATCGCCTTGTTCTACTTCATGTGGTCATAAAAGCAAGGGAATCACTGACAAGACCTGCAGCAGAGTTTTAAGCAATATTAAGGTGCCAAATCCTCATGGTACTGCTGCTGATTGTTTAATCTTCATCTGCATATCGGTAAACATAATCCAGCATAATGTGAAAGTAATGTTTACACAAACGTGATTGTCGATGAGGTGTTCAAACAATTGACCTGGAGTATGTACTTGCTGATAAAGTTGTAGATAGTAAATATTGGGGAATTCACCAAAGGGATGGACATCAATGAAGCGGATTCTCGATAATCTCCGCGTCGATCTGATGACCGCCGCTCTGCTAATAGTGATGATAGCTACGGGCTATATCCTCCGTTTCCCGCTGCCTCCGGGCACCAACAAATCATTGTCACTTTGGGGGCTGTCACGGCACCAATGGGGCACGATTCACTTCTGGGCCAGCCTAGGCCTTTTGGCGTTTGTAGTCGTGCATGTTTGTCTCCATTGGCAATGGATAGTTATCTCGGTGAAACGCCGAGTTGGGATTACGGCTTCTTCTACTTCACCAGTTCGCGATGGCTTGATAACCGTTCTCGCTCTGTCCACTATATTGGTACTGTTTGGCTGGGCAGCTCAATCGGGCGTCAAGAAGATTACAGAACCAGTCCATGACCAACCGAATCCTCTAGTCCCCGAAGCAGAATATAATAAGGTTGCTTTTTGGAGCGATGTCTATCCGATCTTTGAGCGGTATTGCTTGTCCTGCCACGGGCCCCATCGCGAAGCCAGCGGCTTTCGTGTGGACCGTAGAGAGGACTATTTCGACGATACGTCAAGTGCAGCCTTAATTCAACCGGGCAACAGCGACGGAAGTCCTCTGATTGCGATTCTGTCAGGAAAGAAAGCTGGAATGGAGAGAACCGACGTGCATCGACTTGCGGATTACCAAGTTGCCATTGTAGCTGCCTGGATTGATGAGGGCGCTGATTGGCCTGACCGCCCGGAAAAGCAGCCAGGCATAAAACCCTAAATAAAGTCCAGATAGTATAGCTCCTGCGTGGAGTGACAAATTGGTATAAATGCGGTGCGACCAGATGACCACTTGCTGGTTTGGGATCAGACTCTCGGTATCTGAGTCAGTTCCGAACCGGAAACAGAGAGGTAAGGGTGATTACAAATATAAGGTGAGATCCGTTGGCGTGTTCTCAACGGAGATTTTAGTAAACGTGCGGATCGTGACGAGTACGATAATCTCAGAGATACGCTGCAAAATATCTTGACCTACTCAGAGCCGTCAGGAAATCCGCTGAGCTAGTCCCACCCTTCCAGGCTGGAGCCGTTCCTGCCGATCATTTCTGTCTGGTACGACGACCGAATGAGAAAAGGCATGTCGAGCGGTTACTGGATTATGCCCGCAGCAACTTCCTGATTCCCGTCCCCGGATTGTTTCTCTGGAAGCCCTGAACCAGCAGTTAGTGCAATACTGCCGGCACGATCTGCAGCGTCATTTGCGGGGACAGACCTCTCCCAAGCAGAACCTGCTGGCGGAAGAACAACGGGAGTTCCTGCGTCCCCTGCCACAGCAGACGTTTGAAGCCTGCCGGCTGGTACAGGTACACGCCGGTTATGGCAGCCGACGGCCGAGTCTGGGAAACCGGCTGTGGTTGCGGGGTTTGAACTCGACAACTGCCTGTTTTTAAATGTGTTACAAATCCGCGGCGTCTTGCCGCATCGAATTCGACCAGAAGTTTGAAATTGATGGACGACTTGCTAGCTGACCTATCGGCAAGTTGCGTCTGTAGATCACCCATAGAGAAGCTGTCATCTGTCCTTATATGCTACAAGCGAGACACCGGGAAGCCTTTTGGCTTTGTTTACTCTATGGATTCACTAAGCCGACGGTCTATTGCAATTGCAATCTTTCCTTGAACACCGTTATTGGGACTCTCCAACAGTGCATGGGCGAGCGGAATATCGGCAAGCGAATAGACGGCGCCAAGGTGTGGCAGCAACTGACCGCGCTCTATTAATGCGCTCAACTCATCAAGCTTGCCGCGGTTTTGTCTTGTGAAAACGAAGTAATAACTCGCGTTCTTGCCCCAGGCTTGAATGACGTTTTGTGGCTGTGCAATGTCCACGATCGTGACAACGCGGCCAAGTTGCGCGAGCGTATCGGGGCTGCGCGATAATGTGTTTCCGCCGATGGTGTCGAACACGACATCGACTCCGCTGCCACCTGTTTCCCGCATGATGACGTCGACATAATCCTCTTTTTGGTAGTCGATGACCACATCGGCCCCCAAACTTCGTACGAACTCAAAGTTTGCTTCGCGCACGGTTGTAAACACTCTCGCTCCCATGGCTTTTGCGAGCTGGATCGCCGCATGACCGACTCCTCCCGCGCCGCCGTGTACCAGAATGCTCTCCCCTACTCTTAGCTCCGCACGTACGACCAGTGCTTCCCACACCGTCCCGCCCACTAAAGTCAGACTTGCCGCCTCAAGATGACTCAACGAGGCAGGCTTCTTTCCGATAATGCTTTCGGCAGCAACGTGGTACTCGGCATAACTTCCTGGCCCGTCAAATATTTGCGGGGTGTACCAGACTTCGTCCCCTGGAGAGAAAGTCGTCACACCCGGACCGACTTCTTCGACAACGCCAGATACGTCGTGTCCGGTAATGGCCGGCAGTTGCACCAAGTCGGGATAATCGCCACGTCGGACTTGGTAATCCAACGGATTGATAGAGGTTGCATGTACCTGGACAAGGACTTGGCCCGCATGCGGCACGGGCTTGGGTACGTCACGAAGTTCGAACGATTCCGGGCCACCAAATGATTCAAGTACCATCGCTTTCATTGCAATCCTCATTTCTATAAATCGATGAACGATCCAACTGAGCAACCGGGGCCGCTTAGTGAATATGAACTCCAAATAACGAACACGCGGCACGGTCAGATACAGCGTCTTCTCTACCTCAGCGAGCGTGGATCACTTCCCCAGACCAGAGGGTTTGCCTAGAACGTCAGCAACAGCCAAGAGTTCCCACCAGTCATTGAATGACTCTGTAATAAAATCGCCCCCCGACTGAGAAGTATACCTGACAAACCAATAGAGGCCCTATATGCACTGAATCTTTTATGGCATCCAGAAGTACCTGACTCGTTTTGTGTTTTACTTCAAACCAAACTCTTTCCCGATGAAAGTAATGGCGTCGTCCAGAGTTTTTCATACTTGCTCTTGGCAAGTGCTATTTTCTTTTTGTTCTTAGATCGAAAAACGAAGAGCCTGCTTGTGATATTATTCGGCAAGTGCTCTAAAGCACAGGCTTCCTCTGACACACAGTAGACAACGAATGTTTTGAAGAACTGAAAGTACAAACTCTTATTCGCATATTTAGACTCAGACAAATAGCTGTGATATTTTTTGAGTGTTTCACTGCCCACTTTTTCAATTGGTGTTTTTTCCCCGATCCACTCACTAAACTTGCCAAGCCTTTCTTTAGCATCTCTAAAAGTGCTGATTTCAATTTCACCATTCAAAGCCTGATTACCTTTAGCCTTCAGATAATCCTCAATCCAGTAGCCGACTGTCTGTGGTAGCTTTTCAGGTAACTCTGCATATTCTGTTTTTTCTTTCCACTCTTCTGGAAGCTGAAAAGTCAAAGTCCCAATATGATCTTTTCCAAAAAAACGACGTACTACGTTATCTGCGAGCTCACTCTTGTCTCTAAATGCTCTCATGAGCGCCCACCTGAAATTGTTTTCTTCGGGGCTTATATCAGGTTTGACGATTTCAAGTTCTTCAATTTCACCCTGAGTCAGAGAAGTTGCAGAATCGACTTCTGGAATATGTAGCTCTGGATCGTCAAAAGCCGCTTCAAGCCAGTTGATAAACTGATCTACCTGCTGTGCCATTTTCTTTTCTTTGGTGGTTTGTTCTGCAGCATGATCGAAATAATTTTGAACTGATTTGAATATGTCAATATGGTGCTGAATCAATGCCAGGTAAGGCTTCTCGAAATCCATTTCCGCCTTCAGATTTAACCATTCTCGTAATGCGGATTCATAGCCTGCTTTAGTAATGGGGTGTTTGAAATAGTGGTATTTCCCCTCCACCATTTTTTTCCATTGATTGCGGGGTTTATGCTGCGAGAGCTCCAGTCTTACCCCGGCGGCCTTTTGTCTGTCAGCCCAGGTCTTGACACTCGTTTTTCTGGCCTTACTGTTTGATTTAGGGACTTGGGTATTTGTCATTGTAAATGCGCTTCCTGAAACAGTTACAGGTAGATTCGGAACGGGGTTCTGTACCTGATTATGTTGTACCTAAATCGTACCTTTGTGGATATGGTTTAGGTACAAGAGGTGCCGTTTTGTAGCTGAAAAACGCACAGTCTCGTTCACTTCTAATCCGTAGGTCGGTGGTTCGAATCCACCCGGGCGTGCTTTTTAAGCTCATAAGCGATAAATGCTTATGGGCTTTTTTGTTTGCTGGTATTGTATCTGATGTACTCGATTCAATTGAAAGTCATCAGTTCTTCAAACGCAACTCGCGGACAGTGCTCCTGGTCTCTCTGAATCTCTTGATGCGGGCTCGAAGCTCCCTATGTGAGCAGCCGTTTCGGAAACGGAACCTATCTCTATCGCCCTCTTGCCTACTGCGTCATTCAAATCGAATCTGGCACATTCTCCGAACGTGTTTTCAGAGGAAAATTCTAATTCTGCGATTCGTTGCTGTGCTGTGATCAGCCCCCCAACGCTTACGGCATTGTTAGGCGTTTTCAGATTATCGGGAGAAAATTCAAAAAAGATTCCATTCTGTTGCACACGATTTCACGGGGTGTCGCCAAAGAGGGTGAAGTCATTTCCAGGAACCTTCAGGTCAGGAAACCAGTTATGCAGAATCAGCTTACGAGGAATCTCTTGTTCAAAATCAGCATTACCTGCTTGTTGTTGCTCAGTTTTCTAATCAGTCAGGCCTCCGCTGCGGATCGGACTTGGACCAGTGCCGATGGCAGGCAGAGGGTCAGAGCAGAGTTCGCTGGCCTTAAGGGAGATCAGGTGCAACTGAAGATTACCGGGGGGCTGATTGTGAGCCTCCCGCTGGCTCAGTTCAGCGAACGCGATCAGAATTATATCCAGCGGACTGCTTCGACCGATTCACCGGATCAGACACCGAACTCAGAAACAAAAAAGATGGTGATACCAGACCCGGTTGACTCGGTCAAAACAGCGGACACTGAGACAAACAAGCAAGGGGCGGTCGCGACTTCGGGAGATATGGAGCGGTTGGCGAATGATGAAATCGGGAAAGCATCGCGGCTGCTGGGGGAGAAATTCAATCTCAGGCTGGTGAATGGACTGCCGGTGATCCACCAGGATCACTTCCTGGAACTGGGGAATATTCGTTCTGCTACCGAGCGGCGTCAGCGTTCTAAGGCTGCGGAGCAGGCTCTGGCGCGCGAACAGCAGAACTTTAGCAAGTTGCTGGAACGGGTTGCTTTGGGTGTGGATGAGAGTTGGATCGAAGAATTTCTACCAAATTTTATTGCCAATCATTATCCCCGACAGGTTGTGAAATCGGTGTTGGACTCCAGATATCAGACAGGGGGCGCGGTTGGTATCTGGAAAGGTGATAACGAATTCGAAAGACGGGCTGCACAACAGAAATTTGAACGCGAGTATGGGGAGACTCTGTCCGAGTTAGCGATCAAAGGGCCGTTTCGGATCTGTTTTATTTCCAAAGCACGATTATCGCCTTATGACTTTACCCGCAAGGGACTGGCGGTAAAAGCACTGGCGCACGGGGGAACGCCTGTGGTCCCTGGTCTCGAATGGAGAACAACATTTCCCACACTGCCTTCGAGTGGCGGATATCGAAGATCGCTCAATGTTGCCGGTTCTCCGGTAGCCGGGACATCGTTCTGGAAAGTCGGTCCGGATATCGTCAACAGATTACCGAGCAGAACGAAAAAAAGTATTCTCGGAGGCGCAGTGACAAAGCGCTGGGCGTTTATTGCGACTGTGGTGACGTTTCGAAGTGCACCCTTACTGGAACCCGCTGATCGTCAAATGCCGGCCATTTTTGGAACGGTAGACTCCGTTGAACTGTTTGCAGATCCCACTTTGCGAAAGCCACTGCACAGCTTTCCCCTGAAACGCTATCCCACGGCTGTGCTGGTAGGTGGCGTGGAAGCTGTGAGCGAATCATCGAACGCAGTGATTCCCCTGGATGAATTTGCCGTAGCCGGTCTGATTGTCCGGAATCAGGAGCTGAAACTTCATGACGAATCCTGGACCCGGATCTGGCAGCAGGTGAGTAAGAAAGATCAGCAGGCCGTTTTAAAGACGCGAGAAAAACTAAACTCGTACTCCGATCTCAGTTTCAGTATTCCCAGTATGATCAGCACGCAGCGGGCTTCAGCGGACTTGAATCAGCGGGTCAGTTCTGCCAGTCAGGAAGTGTCTCGACTGCGCTTAGAGATTCAGGGCCTGATGTCTCCGTCGCGCCAGCCATTCTTTCCCCCTTTTGCAGGAACATTTGGTGCCACGTGGGATCAGGACCGTGAATCGATCTCAGCGGCGCAGCGGCAGCAGTTGTCCGACTGGCTGGCCGGTCGAACAGAAGCCGCGGGTGATCTGTATCGACTGTATTTCAAAGTGGTCCTCGATCCCCGGACAGATGAACCGCGACTGGAAGACATGTCATTGACTCAACAACAGGCTGAACTGCGTGCAGCGGGCGAACAGCCATCACATCTGATTTCCCTGTATGAGAATCGAGCATTTGATGAGCGCGGTGAACTTGAGCTGCGGGGGACAGAAACAGGACTCTTCCAGCGTGCGGGACAGGAATATCAGCCCTATGAATTTCTGTTGAATCTGGGATGCGATACGAAAACTCTGATGAGATCCCTGCCGGAAGAGGCTGTGAAAAAGGCATTGGCTGAGAGAAGCGATGAAATTCGCATCGCGGTTACACTAGATGTCCGGGTTCAACAATTAAGGAGCATGGACACAGATACCGGAAAACAAGGTGGGTATGCGACTGTGATTCTCGATTCGTTGCCCATTCATATTTCTGTTGGCGAAAAAGACAAGGCTCCTTTGTACGAGGGGCCCCTGCAGATGGCAGCGTTAGAGAAGCTGGCAGCGCACCAGCCTGAAAAAGCGATTCCTGTTCAGTCGAAAGTGAATGAAAATGCGTTTGCTTTAAGTCCCCAGGCGATGCTGCCGCTGATTGCTTCTATTACATCAGAGTTTCTGGAGAATCCGGAGCAACTGGATCAACTGATGGTGATGCGCTGGCGTTTTGAAAATGTTCCCATGTTCGATGTCAAACCTGATCAGGTTCGGTTCTTCGACAAAGGCTCACAGAATCTTCCCTCTCGTGACGTACGCGCAGCGAAAGCGGAGAAGTTCAAAGCCTGGCTGAAGCGCTGGGCAGAATCAATACCAGACCAGTTCACGATGCAATTCGATAACTTCCGATTTCAGGGGCTGGATAAAGAACGACCCTGTCCTGCATTATTTTTAAACAGCTTTAGCCCCTGGAGTGGTGGCGGTGATGTAAATGCCTATGGGCATATGATGTCTCAGTTAAAAAATCCGGATAAGATTCACCCCAAGATGGCAGCTGAAGAAGTGCAGACTTTGTTAGACCTGTTTGCGATCGCCCCACGGGACCTTTTAATGGACCAGATCTATGCTGTTCCTGATCAGGAAGGTCGCAATTTTAAGGCAGCGTCTACCAGTCCTCAGGCAATTCCAGGCCTGGCCGTAGATCGTCCTGCAGAACCGATTTTTCCGCTGTTGCGTTTCGATAAAGAGATCTGGCCAGCTGAGAATGCCAGACTGGAACAAACTGCTCACAAACCGCGGTTAGAGCTCACAGCCAAAGTGACTTCATTCAAGCTGGTGGAGGAATTACCTCGACATCCCTGGGTAGAGGGCTTGAGCCGATTTCACAGCAGAGAATATCCCTCAGATCGGATTATCGATAACGGAAAGTATGCCATCATGGAAGTGAAACTGAAGTCCGCCCGACTGGTTGACCCTGCGACGGGGATAACGGTCCTCCCCCTTGTATTAAAAGAGTATCGTGCAGTTGATCTGAAAGCATTGGATCAGCAAAACGAATAATAGGCGGCCGTATGATGATGTCAGGGATTGAGTTTAGTATGAAACCTGTCTGCCACTGTATGTAACAGGTACTGTCCCCTCGAATCATGACTCGTTCGACAGGTTATCCTCAAACGCTGATCTGTCTTTAGTTCTGATCCGTAGATTAGTGGTTCGAATCCACCCGGGCATGCATTTAATGGCGATTCACTGTAAAAGTGAATCGCTTTTTTATTGACTGTTGCTTCCGAGCCTGTTTTCAAGAGAGTGAATTTCAAGCGGCTGCCAGAACCCAATTACAGAGAGCTGTTGAGACATGATCCATTTCGTGAGCTGTGATATTTTAAGGATTGATGGTGATGATGCTTTGCTCGAAATTAAATACCGTGTTGATGCCGGGCAGGAAATCCATTCATATCAGGTAAAGCAGGGATTTTCCGTCGAAGACGGTTTTGTTTACATTGGGACAACTGAAGTTATTCAAGGTCAGCGGCCAGGATGGGCGGAATATGCACCAGATCACGATTTGATACACGATGCCCTGCAAGATGACTATGATGAAAGAAGCGGACTGTTTTCGTAACCGAAACAAATGAGACATGTGCTTTTAGGGTGGGCGTGCTGCTGGCGTAATAAGGATGGAAAGAGAAAAGGTACTGATCCGCTACTATTTTTCGCAGTTGGTGTCTGGTGAGAAACCAGGGGAGTTCTGCATATTTACTCCCTGCTCCCCGTTCGGAAGTTCACTTCTTTTCCGGGCCCGTTTCTTATCATGAAAAACCACCAAAGGCTGGCGTCTGCCTTGGGTTACCATTACACTGGTGGTACTACCATATATTCACACCCCCCTCTTCTGACGCTCTTTTAATACGGATGATGCTAGAACCATGAAACGATTCTCCCACCGCTGTGCCGTATCTTCTTTGAAATCTGCAGGCTGGGCTGTTGCTCTGTGTCTGTCGCTGTTTGTGACCAGCTTTGCCAGTGCGGGGCCGCTGGTTTATGAAGGGACCGAGGGGCCTGGTAAAGGGAAGCATATTGTCTTCCTGGCCGGCGATCATGAGTATCGCTCGGAAGAATCGCTGCCCGAACTCGCCCGCATCCTCGCGAAGCGGCATGGGTTCAAGTGCACGGTGTTGTTTAACATCGATCCCGAGACCGGTGAAATCGTCGCCGGCAATTCGAACATCCCCGGGATGGAAGCCCTCAAGACGGCGGATCTGGCCGTCGTGTTTCTGCGGTTTCAGAATCTGCCCAAGGAACAGATGCAGCATCTCGATGACTACCTGAAACGGGGGGGGCCGGTGGTTGGGATGCGGACCGCCACGCATGCCTTCAACATGCCTGAGTCGGCACCGTTCTCGAAATATTCGTACCAGAGCAAAGATAAAGACTACGAAAAAGGTTTTGGGCACCAGGTGCTGGGACAGACCTGGGTCGGCCATTATGGAACCAATCACAAGCAGAGCACACGCATCACTATCATTGACGATAAGAAACAGCATCCGATTCTGCGGGGCGTGAAAGATATCTGGGTGCAGGCCGGCGGTTATGTCGGTAAGCCGATTGATGGTGAAGTGCTGACGATGGCGCAGCCGCTGAACGGGATGCAGCCCGACTCCCCTGCCGATGAAACCAAACCTCCCATGCCTTCTGAATGGACGCGTACCTACACTTCGGCTTCCGGTAAAAAAGGACGTGTCTTTACGACTCTGTATGGGACGCCTGAGGATCTGCTGAACGACGGTTATCGCCGGATGCTGGTGAATGCCTGCTACTGGGCGCTGGGGATGGAAGACGCGATCAAGGCTGATGCGAATGTGGATTTCGTCGGCCCGTTCGAACCGAACACCTTTGGTTTTGGAACCTACGCACACGGGATCAAGCCGGAAGCTTATGCCGGGTTCAAGAGCCCCATTCCCGCGAACCATAATACCAAACGGACAGATACTCCCCAAAAGGGAGGGAAAAAAGCAGCGCCGAAAAAAAAGGACAACAAGCCGGCCAGTAAGTCGAAAGAGCCCACGGCTTCTGTGGCCACCGGTAAGCCGGCTCGTTTTGTGCGAATTGAACTCCCCGGGGATAAGCGGATTCTGACCCTGGCAGAAGTGGAAGTTCTCAGCGGCGGAAAAAATGTTGCCAAGGGAGCGAAAGCCACGCAGTCGAGCACGATGGGATCGGCGGTCGCCGCCAAGGCATTGGACGGGAACAAGAGTGCGGACTGGGGCAAAGGCGGACAGACTCATACTTCGAACTCGGGTTCGAAAAATCCCTGGTGGGAAGTCGACCTGGGCCGTGCGGTTGATGTGGAGAAAGTGGCGATCTGGAACCGGGAAGGTTTCGAAGGACGCCTGGAAGACTTCACCCTGACGCTGCTGGATGCGAATCGGAAAGAAGTGTTTCGGCTGATGAAGGTCCCTGCCCCGTTCTCCATGGAAATCGACGTCAAGAACAAGGGCAAATTGGAATACCTGACCCACAGTGGAAAAGCGGGTGTGCCTTATAAGTCGACTTCGAAGTCGGTCGGTGCGGAATCGGGGAGTCAGGTTGAAGACCCGACGCTGGTGGAAGTGCCGGCTGATTATCGTGATCCGATTCCCTTTAAATTTCAGGAAGGCGATGTCGTCGCGATCCTCGGAAATGGGCTGCCCGATCGGATGCAGCATGATGGCTGGCTGGAAACCCTGCTGCAGAGTGAACTGCAGGGAAAGAAAGTCCGTTTTCGCAACATGAGCGTAAGTGGCGACCAGGTGGATTCGTTTCCGCGGAGCAAAGGTGCTGCGACGACCACCGAGATGTTACGGCATGTGAAAGCCGACGTCGTCCTGGCATTCTTCGGTTATAACGAATCCTTCCAGGGCGTGAAAAAAGCGGGCGACTATCAGAAACGACTGGTCGATTTCGTCAGAAAGACCCGCGGTTCCAAGGCGAATGGCAAATCGTTCCCGCGGATCGTGCTGTTCAGCCCCATCGCCCATGAAGATACCGGCAACAAAAACGTGCCGGATGGGAAAGCACACAACGTTCAGCTGGAAGCGTACACGCGGGCCACGGCAGCAGCGGCTCGAGAAGCAGGCGTCGCGTATGTCGATCTGTTTCATCCTTCCCAGCAGATGTTCCAGGAGTCGAGCGAACCTTTGACGATTAACGGAATCCATCTGACAGAAGAAGGTAACAAGCAGCTGGCGGAGATTATCTCCTCTGCCCTGTTTGGGCATCAGGTGACCGCGTCTCAGACGATGGAACCGCTGCGGTCTGCCGTGCTGGATAAGAATTACAAATGGAACAACCGCTTTCGTGCCCGTGACGGGAACGATGTGTGGGGTGGTCGTTCGATTCTCAAGTTTACTGACGACCAGACCAACGCCGAAGTGCTGCAGCACGAACTGTCGATGCTGGACGTGATGACGAACAATCGCGATCCCCTGATCTGGGCGAAAGCCAAAGGGGAAGACTACCAGGTTGACGACAGCAACGTGCCTGCTCCGGTGAAAGTGATTTCGAATGTCGGTGGCGGCAGTAAGAGCTCAAGTGCGGTCAAAGAGGGGAACCTGAACTACATCAGTGGTCAGGAAGCGATTGAGCACATGGCGCTGGCTGACGGATTTGAAGTCAGTCTGTTCGCGGATGAAAAACAGTTCCCCGAACTGGTCAATCCCGTGCAGATGCAGTTCGATACCAAGGGGCGTTTGTGGGCGGCTGTCTGGCCGACCTATCCCAAGTGGGAACCGCTGAAAGAGATGAACGACGCCCTGTTGATCCTGCATGATGATAACAACGACGGTAAGGCGGATCGCGTGACCGAGTTTGCCCGCATTCAGAATCCGCTGGGTTTTGAATTCTGGAACGGGGGCGTGCTGGTCGCGTCTGCACCGGAAATCGTGTTCCTGAAGGATACCGATGGGGACGACGTGGCCGATGTGCGGACCGTGATGCTGCAGGGCCTCGATTCCTCGGACACCCATCATGCGGCCAACAACCTGATTTACGGTCCCGATGGCGCCATCTACTGGCAGAGCGGCGTGTTCATGGTACATAACCACGAGCATCCCTGGGGGCCTTCACTGCAGGCCAGTGAGTCAGCCATGTATCGCTTCGATCCACGGCGGTTCACGATTTCGATGCACGCGATCAATTCACCCAACCCGCACGGGATTTCGTTCGATTACTGGGGCTATCATTATGCGACCGATGGCACCGGCGGACGGGCTTACCAGGTCCGGCCGGAAAAAGGCGGGTTCAAAATGCACGAGCTGCTCAAGAAAGAAGTTCGTCCTGTGACCGCCAGCGAAGTGGTCAGCAGTGCGCACTTCCCTGAGTCCATGCAGGGTGACTTCCTGATCTGCAACGTGATCGGGTTCCTGGGTATCAAGCACTACGACCTGGCCCGCAACGCCACCGACGGCACCGTGTGGGGTGAGCCGGCGGGCGATGATCTGACCGTGATGCGTTTAAACGCGGACGGATCGAAAACGGAAGATAAATCCAAGGGGCTGATGATGAGCGGGGATAAGAATTTCCGTCCCGCGGATGCGATTTTTGCTCCCGATGGTTCGCTGTATTTCTGTGACTGGCATAACGTGATCATCGGACACATGCAGCACAACGTTCGCGACCCCAACCGCGATCATCAGCATGGTCGTATTTACCGGATGACCGCCAAGGGGCGTCCGCTGCAGAAACCGGTGGCCATCGATGGCGAGCCGATTCCTGCCCTGCTGGAAAATTTGAAATCGCCGATCGACGGCATTCGTCATCGGACCCGCGTCGAATTGAGCGAACGCGATACCGATGCCGTGATTGCCGCGACGGAAGAATGGATCAAACAGTTTGATCCCAATAAGAAGGAAGACGCACATCACCTGCTGGAAGCACTCTGGCTGCATCAGCAGCACAATGTCCGGAATCTGGAACTGCTGGGGCTGGTACTCAAGTCGCCCGAGCCGCATGCCCGTATCGCCGCGAATACGGTGAAGCATCTCTGGTTCAACGTGGAAGGCACGATGCGTGGTGGGGTGATTGCCGAAACGGAAGAAGCCGAGACCAAGAAGTCGGGTATTCTGAGCGATACAGCCGAGCTGACAACGATTCGCATCGGGACGGTCCGCGAGCGGATGCGTTACGATGTGACGAAGCTGACCGTCAAGCCCGGCAAGAAGGTGAAGCTGACGTTTGCGAACCCCGATTTCATGCCGCATAACATCATGCTGGTGAATCCCGGTAAAGCCGACGAAGTCGGACTGGCAGCCATTGCCCTGGGGGCCAGCGGGTTTTCTGTGGGCTTTATTCCTGAGAGCAAAGAGATCCTCTGGCACAGTCAGCTGGTGGATCATGGTCAGGAAGAGGTGATTGAATTTGTCGCTCCGACCCAGGAAGGGGCTTATCCTTATATCTGCTCGTTCCCCGGTCACCACCTGCTGATGCGGGGTACCATGTATGTGACCAACGATCTCAAAGCGTATCTGGCGAAGAACCCGGAGAAAGAGAAGAAGATTACCAAGTGGAAACTGGCCGATCTGACACAGGACCTGAAACGGGTCGGTCAGCATCGGAACTTCTCGCGGGGACAGGAGATTTTCACCAAGCTGGCCTGTGCCCAATGCCATAAGATCAATGAGCACAGCCACACGCTGGGCAAGAACCTGGCGATTGGCCCGAATCTGGATGAGGTTGTGAAGAAGCATAAGCACGACCCGAAAGTGGTTCTGGCTGAAATCCTGGAGCCTTCGCGGAAGATCGAAGATAAGTACCGCACGGTGCTGTTCGTGCTGGATGACGGTCAGACCATCAACGGGAACATCGTTACCGAAGATGACAAATCGGTCACGATTCTGACCGGACCTCCCCAGGTGAAACAGAAGAAGGTGTCGAAGGATTCGATTGAATTCCAGCGAACTTCTCCCATTTCGATTATGCCCGCCGACCTGCTGAATACGCTGGACAAAGAGGAGATTCTGGATCTGCTCGCGTTCGTGCTGTCCGGCGGGAATGCGAAGTCGGATGCGTTTCATCATCACCACTAAGGTGGTGTCGACCGACTTCAGGTGATCAATTCGTTTTCGTAACAGAACATGGCAGCCGGGGGCATTCTCCCGGCTGCTGTTTTTGGTATGTGGGCGGTTTCTGTCTGGCTGATCATCAGCGGCTTTTGTGCTGATTTGATTCTGCGCTGCTTTCGTTCTTCAATTGCGCAGTTGATACCCAAGTCGCTTCAACCGGGGCCCGGATTCCATTTTGCGCACCCTGCTCTCTTGTTTGTGCTCAATCGTTCTGCATGTTCAGCTTGGGGGCTGGGAGCCGATGCTTAGAATGGGGCGCTGTTTCACCGGGGCCTCAAACGAGGGCTTGGTAGCGTTTCTTTCTTCTGATGGTTTATACCAAAGCCGTTTCAACCGGGGCTAACGCGCTACGGCTAAGGGGATGATAGCCCATGATTTCCGTTTTCACGTTACAGCTCTCACAGAACAGTATAGACGACTACCGGCGGCTGACGCCTTGCCGATCATTTATTTGTGTTGGGTTTTATTCTGGGGATCGGCGTGGGCAGGTCAAGTGGAATCTGGGGTTTGAGGTTCTGATGAGATCCTGTGAGTTCAGGCTGAATGTGCTGCGAAATGCTCTGAATGTGCTCCGAAAGCATTTGAAAATGTACGAGACAGTGGGAACCGGTGATGAATGTTTGGGTGAAAAGTTGGTGAAAATCGACGGCGATTCAGGTGCAGCTGTGTCACTGGTGCCTTGTGTTCCGGTGCGCGCATCATCCGCCTCGCGCGCGAAGCACAATTGCACAAGAATACGGTTCGGGAAGTGGGAATCAAGGGGAGTTTATGCAGTGAAAAGAACTGAACGGCACACCTGGTTATCCGGAAGCGGTGTAATGTGTTCAGAGATCGAGCTGGAACCGCAGGCCGGCGACGAAGGCATCGGGATAGATGCCGGAAGGAGTAGAGATGTACTGGAGGTCGGGCTGGATGCTGAGTGCGTCGTTGATCTGTGCTTTGTAAAAGACTTCGACCATGATCTCGCGGTTGGTGCCTCCCTGGTCGAGTTCGACCCACCCTGCTCCAGCTCCGGTGACGTCCTGATCGCGTCCGCGGATCAGACCGGTATAGGAGAGCCCGGCCAGGGCATCATGCGGGATCAGGGGAAAAGGAGAGCGGCCATAGGTGCTGGTAGGAAAATGCTGGGCGAAGACGGTCAGCCCCTGAGGCTGGTCGTCCGTGCTGCCTGTTTCGCGGAACAAGAGCTGTTCTATCTGTACGTAATAGCCGAAGGCGCGGGGAATCGTCCCGGCGGGAACCGAGCCGGTGGTCTGGTAGGTAGCACCAGCGGTGAATTTCCCGGGCAGCTGTCGAAACGGGCTTTGATAGCGATACTCAAATTCGCCGATGAACAGTGCCGAGTTGTTATCGGAAAAGAGCCCGTTCGCGTTGCTGCGATAGGCGTCCCAGCCTCCGACTCTGAGACTGAGATCGGAATTGACTTCGGTCATGAATACGAGAGCGGGACTGGGCGCGGGGAACGAAGGCAGACCCGCCGAGGGGGAGAGACCAAAGGCGGAGTTGATGAAATCGCTGGCGGCATCGATTGCCAGGAAGAGGTTGCTGATATCCTGTTTACCGACGCGCATCGTCACACCGGAATCGTAGAGGCCGACCTCCCACCAGAGTTCACTGATCTGAGCGATGTTGTCGAACGAGTCAATACTGCTGAGGATCTGTGTGGCGCCGACATACTCATCCAGGCCGCGACCGTGGGTGTTCTGAAACAGGATCGAAGCGCGTCCCGGGATGTCGAGCTTCATCTTTTCAAAATCGAGATCAACGGTGAGGTCGAGCAGACCTTCGTACTGAGTCGAGCCGTTGGTGGCGATCCCGCCGTGGGCATTGGTGAAGACTTCACCGTAATAGACGGGGGAGACAGCGATACCGCTATCGGATTTGAACCAGTCAGGGATCAGCGTCGGATCGTCAGGAGCCGCATTGCTGGAGGGAGGCACTATGCTAGCGGGATCAACGGGGAGACAGTCAATTTGCTCTGTCAGAGTTTCTTCAGCGCAGGGCTGACTGCAGACTGCCTGGGGGGCAGACAGAATCAGGATCAGAAATATCAGCGGGACGACAAAATTCAGCCGCAACGTTACGCTCCCCGTTCACGCTGCGTGAGAATGTTCAGACCGGAAAACAGCGCGCAATACTCTTATTTTCGGCAGAATTGACGCGATGATCCAGTCTGGGGGAATAGTCAAACTAAGGAGAGAATGACGGCATGTTTCAATTGGATTGCAGGGCTTTCTGCCCTGTTTCGGGCTGTGTGGCCAAGTGTTTTCGCAGGAAGGTTTCGACGAGTTGCATCCGCTGTGCGTCAAAGAACTGAGGACCACCATGAGCGCCACCATGAATGACTTCGAAAGTGACATCCAGATCGTGCTGCTTGTACTTGCCGTGCAGTTCGTGGGACTGGTTGATGGGGACCTGCGGGTCCTGATCTCCGTGAATCATGAGCAGCGGCGGATCTTGCTCGTCTACGTGAAAGACGGGGCTGGCGAGACGGGCGAGTTCGGGCATGTTTTCCGGGCGATCACCCAGCAGGAGTTGCAGCGCGGGGACGCGGACACTCAAACCATGCGGCGTGGACTGGGGGAGGATCGTCATGAAGTTGGTCGGACCATAGTAGTCCACGATGGCATCGACGCGGGAGGATTCCTGATCGAAGTCGCCGAGGTCCCCTTCCAACTGCGGGTGTCCGTTGGTAACACCCATCAGGGCAACCAGGTGTCCTCCGGCCGAAGAACCGAGGATGCCGATTTTGGTGGCGTCGTAGCCGTACTTCTCTGCAGAGCCGCGCAGGAAGCGGATGGCGGCTTTGATATCGTGGATCTGGGCCGGGAAGCGGGCGACTGGGGAGAGACGGTAATCGACGCTGGCGACGGCGAAGCCCTGCTGGACCAGCGCGGCGAGGGGCATGTGGTCTTTGGAGCCGGCCCGCCAGGCACCGCCATGGATCCAGACCAGGAGCGGCGGTTGCGAGGTTCCCTCAGGGAGGTAGAGGTCGAGCAGCAGGCGGTGGCCGTCTGCGGTTGCGTACTGGATGTCGTTGATCCGCTGAATCGATTCCACGGCGAAACTCCTGTCGGGGGATACAAACAGAATCAGGGCCAGCATGAGTCCGGCCCGGTAGAAAGGTCGCATAAGTGCCTCTTTCTCAGCTTGATTTTCGGGGCGATCCCGGAGGTTTCCGGATGTGTCTATTGTATACGTGAGGGACGGGGAATGACAGGTTGGAAACCGACTGTGCCGGGGGGGAGAGGGACGATCCGGTTTTCCCTCTTTTCCCGGTCGATCCGATCTGTAGAATTCATGTTATGGGGTGAGGCTGATGCCTGGCTTCGTACTAATCTGGCCTGGATTAAGGATTTGAAAATAACTGTGAAATCGGAAAAAATCTCGGTCGCAAAGAATTCAGGGGAGTGCTATGATCCGCTGCTTGCCTGTGGATCGACAGCGCCACTCAAACACAAGCGATTTTCTCACCCTGGGGGTCGTGCCTGCACTCCAAAATCTCCTTTACGACCGGTATTTCCGCGTAGAGGATCAGCTGATGCAGGATTCCGCTGTGAGTTCAACAGGCAAGCGTCTCCCGGTGGGAGTGCGTCTCGACGCGAATTTTTTTCAAGGATAGATGTACCGTGTGGTCTCTAAAAACAGCACAGCGGGCGCTGATCGCCGCCGGCTGTATGGCGATGATTTACACCCAGTTTACGATGTCACCCGCGACGATTGAGTTCGCACGCTCGCTGGGAGCGACCGGGTTACACATCGGGATTCTGGGTGCCCTGCCGACGTTGATGCTGTTTTTCCAGTTCCTGGCAGCGATTGTCGCCAACCACCTGGAATATCGCCGCTGGCTCTGGTTGCCGATTTCGATCCTGCAGCGATTGATTCTGGTGCCTGTGGCTTTGGTTCCCTGGCTGCTGCCCTCCCTGTCTGATACGGCCTGGCTCTGGTGGCTGATCGTGCTGACCGCGGTCAACCACGCGCTGATTCACTTTACAACCCCGCTCTGGCTGTCGTGGTTGGGAGACTATCTGCCGCACAAGGGGCTCAATCATTACTGGGGCTATCGCCAGGTCTGGATGTACTGGACCGGGGCGATTTCACTGCTGGGCGGTGCGATTTTCCTGGCGGAAAGTGGCCTGGATATCAAGTACGGGTTTGCCTGGCTGGTTGGCGTCGGATCGATTTTTGGTGTGTTCGATATTCTGTTCTATATGAAGATCGAAGAACCGCCTGTGGCGAAGGTCAAAGAGCCTAAGCTGAAAAAGGTGTTGATGACGCCTTTTCTGGATCCGAATTTCCGATCTTATATTTCGTTCACCTGTTTCTGGCATTTTGCTGCGATGCTGGGGGCTCCCTTCATCAGCTATTACCTGCTGGAATACACGGGTATGGACGTGTTCCGGCTGCTGCTGCTCTGGACGTGTGCCTGGCTCGGGGGCGCGGTCTTTTCCAAGCGACTGGGGTCGATGGCCGATCATTACGGAAACCGGCCGGTGCTGATTCTGTGCACGGCGTTCAAATCGACCAACATGATCGGGCTGCTGTTTCTTCCTAAAGATCCAACGCTGGCGTTCTGGATTATGGTGCCGGTGTTTATCATCGATTCACTGCTGAATGCGGGGATTGCGATTGCCAATAACGGTTTCATGCTCAAGAATTCTCCCTCCGAAAACCGGACGATGTATATCGCAGCGGGAACCGCCCTGGCGGGACTGGTGGGCGGCATTACTTCGATTCTGGCGGGGGCGTTTCTGGTGATGTCCTCAGGCTGGAGCGTGACGATTCTGGGGAAAGAGTTCAACAATTTTCATCTGATTTTCTTCATCAGCCTGTTGATGCGACTGGTCGCAGCCTTCTACGCCCGCTCGGTTCGCGAACCGGATTCGCACTGGACGGCGCAGGTAATTATGAAGCTGGTAGGCGTCACGCCATTCCGGATGATGCGTTTTCCCGTTGGTCTGTACCGTTCCTTCCGTACGGACGAATTAAGGGAGATGTCGCCTAAAGAAAGACGGAAACAGAGCCGCCTGGAGAAAGCAAAGCAGACCCAGAACGCGGGCAGCGGCCCGCTGGAATAGATAGAGAGATCCTGTTGACGACGTAGGGGCGACCCTATGTGGTCGCCCGTCGGGTTGAGGATTTTGCTGTTTCGAGTCAGAAGACCTGGCGAGATCTACTGGGCATATTTCATAACATATTGACGGTTACGGGCAGGCACACAGGTCCGCCCCTTGTATCTACTCTTGACTGTCTGCAGTTCTTTGATTTGATAGGCAGATAAAGCCAATGCTTCCCGCCTTTAAAGGCGGGAAGCATTGGTGGCGAGTGTCAGATCGTGTCTGCCCCTGGTCTTAAAGACCGATTCGT